>JAFEEP010000120.1 GCA_018241045.1 Pseudomonadota bacterium
AGGATCGGCAGTACGGCGTGCCGCGCATCGACTCGCTGCGGCGCGTGAATGCGGCGATTCGCTTCCTGTCGGTGGAGCCCTTGCTCGAGGACGTGGGCGCGCTCGAGCTGGCCGGCATCGACTGGGTGATCGTGGGCGGCGAGTCCGGCCCGAAGGCACGGCCGATGCGGCAGGCGTGGGTGGATTCGATCCGCGCGCAGTGCGAGGCAGCCGGCGTGGCCTTCTTCTTCAAGCAGTGGGGCGGCTGGGGCGCCGATGGCGTGAAGCGCGCCAAGAAGCACAACGGCCGCGAGCTGCACGGCCGCACGTGGGACCAGATGCCGGCCGCGGCGGTGGGCGCCTGATGAAGAAGGGCGACAAGTACGCGTGGCGCATTGGATCGGCGCCGCCGCTGATCGAGCAGCACAGCGTGGTGAAGCACCGGATCATCGAATCCTACGTGCGTGAATACATCCTGACGCTGATGTCACAGGCCACGATCCCGAAGCTGCAGCTCACGCTGGTCGATGGCTTCTCGGGCGGCGGCGCCTACCTGGCGGAGGATGGCGCCGGCGTGGTCGATGGGTCGCCGGTGCTGATGATGCGGGCGGTACGCGAGGCGCGGGCGCGGCTCAACATCGGCCGCGACAAGCCGCGCGAGGTGGCGGTGGACTATGCGTTCATCGACGTGGAGCGCGACACCGCCGCTTACCTGGAACAACGCCTGGCGCAGCGCGCCGACGAGGGCGCGATCGAGCGTGCCGACCTCGCGCGGGCACGAGTCTGCCAGGGCGACTTCCTCGCCGAGCTGCCGCGCCTGGTGGGCGAGGTGAAGGCACGGCGGATGGGCGAGCATGCGATCTTCGTGCTCGACCAGTACAGCTACGACAAGCTGCCGATGGCCGATCTGGCCGGCCTGATGCGGGCGATGCAGGGGGCCGAGGTGCTGCTGACGTTCAACGTCGGTTCGCTCATCACTTTCCTGGCCGACCGCGCGGCGAACCGCCTGCCGATGGAGCGGATCGGGCTGGCGAAGCATGTGCCGTGGGAAAGCCTGCGGGCGCTCAAGCAGGATCGGCAGTGGCGTCAGGTGCTGCAACGCCATCTGGCCTATGGCATCCGCCAGGAGGCGGGCGCGCGCTTCGCGACGCTGTTCTTCGTGCGCCCGCTTGGCGCCACGCCTTGGGACTACTGGCTGATCCACCTCTCGAACCGCTACAAGGCGCACGAGGTGATGAAGAACCTGCACTGGGACAACGCCACGGCCTTCGGCCACGAGCTGGAGCCGGGCGTCTTCATGCAGGGCTACGACGCGAACCGCGACCACGAATACACCGGCCAGGAGACCTTCGACTTCGGCGACACGTCGCGCGAGGCCTGCGTCAATGGCATCCACGAGCACTTCGGCCGCGTGATCTTCGAGCAGCCCGGCCCGGTCCGCCTGCGCGACCTGGTGGAACGCTACGCGGCGCAGTCGCCGGGCTCGACGCAGCACTTCATCCAGGCCGCAGGCAACTTGCACCGCTCGCAAGACGTGATCATCTGCAGCCCGGACGGGCGGACGCTGCGGCCCTCAAAGTCCTACCACCTCAACAGCACCATCGAGGCCGCCCGCACGCCCCGGCTGATCCCCTGAGGAACTCGCGCGGTGGCGCTTCGGCGCACAGGTAGTGAAGCCCGTCTATGGATATCGTGCCGGAATGGCCCGTAGCCTCGTCGCATGCCGTCAGCCCTGGCGGCACCGATGAGGAGAACCCCATGTCACGCACGAGCTTCATTGTGATGCTGCCGCCAGACCAGCAGAGCCAGGTGAACGCCTTGATCCGGCGCTATGCCTACGTCTGTGTCGACCGAGTGAAAGATGAGCTGGCGGCGCTCGGAATCAGGACCTCGCGCACTGCCCTGCATCGCTATTCGAAGCGACTGCAGGCCGCTGACTTGCGGTCTGCGACAGGCCGCCGCGAGACCGTCGTAATCGTGCTCGATGCCGAGGGCTCCGCCCCGATCGCCATCCAAACGCCAGCCTCTTCGGCGAGCGTCATCGGCGCGATTGGCTCCCTCGGGTCATCGAACTCAAGCCGTCCCGCCGACGCCACCTGACGCGATCACTCCCCGGCTCTTCGCTGTTTTCCCACACGAAAGCCCTTTGTGCTCTCGCCTGAACTACGTGCCACTATTTCGAGCTATTTCCCAGAATTATCTCGCCGGAGCCGCTGCAAATATCTCACTCGTTCTTATTCAGCCTTGCTCATTGCGTCGACTGCTGCCTGGATGCTCGCCCGAATCGGCCGCCGATTCCGCCTGCCAGCCGCCGCCCAGCACCTTGTAAAGCGCGACCGCGTCGGCCAGGCGCGCCTGGCGTAGCTGTGCGAGCTGGTCCTGCGCGGTGAACAGGGTGCGCTGCGCGTCGAGCACCGCCAGCAACTCGTCGGCGCCTTCGCGGTAGCGCAACTCGGCCAGGCGCAGCGAGCGCTGCGCTTCAGCGAGGATTTCGCGCTGGGCAGCCTCCTGGCGGGTGTCGCGGGCAGCGTTGCCGAGCGCGTCCTCGACTTCCTTCAGGGCGGTGAGGATGGCGGACCGGTAGCTCTCGACCAGTTCGCGCTGGCGCGAGCGCGCCGCCTCGACCTGCGCCCGGCGCACGCCGGCGTCGAAGATCGTCTGCAGCAGGCCGGCCGAGATCGACAGGCTGTTCGACGGGCTGGCGAGCGACAGCAACAGGTCGCTCGCCACGCCGCCGGTCAGCGACAGGCTGATGCGTGGCAGCAGGGCGGCGCGCGCTGCGGCGATGTCGGCCGACGCTGCGGCGAGC
>JAFEEP010000121.1 GCA_018241045.1 Pseudomonadota bacterium
AGCATCTCGAAACCGACCAGTTCGCCGGTGGCGAGATCGATCTGTTTTTCGTAGTAGGGGACGAATTCGTCGTTGCTCAGGCCGCGGCGGATCCCGGCCTCCAGCTCACTGCGAAAGCGGAGTTCGCTTTCCATGCTCGCTTCGAACCAGAAGTGGCAGTTCCGTCCGTTCTTCTTGGCGTGATACATCGCGATGTCGGCGGCGTGGAGCAGGGCCTGTGCCTGATGGTGTGCGCCATCGGCGTCGCTGCGGGTAACCCCGACCGAGATCGTGGTTTCAAGCGCGACGGCCTCGAAAGCGACCGGCTCGGCGACTGAGGCGATCAGTGCTTCGATCAGTCGGTCGATCCGGTCAGGCTGGCTCGGGGCGAATGGCACCACGCAGGCGAACTCGTCGCCGCCGATGCGCGCCAGAAGCCCGCCGGTGGGCAGCAGGCGCGGGATGCGCCGCGCCGCTTCGCGCAGCAAGGCATCGCCCGCGGCATGGCCGTGGACGTCGTTGACGTGCTTGAAGTTGTCGAGGTCGAGCATGATGAAGGCCACGGCCTCGCCTCGTTCCTCCGCGTCGCCGATCAGGCGGTCGGTCGCGGGGCCGACCGACCTGCGGTTGAGGCACCCGGTCAGCGGATCGGTTTCGGCAAGGATGCGGGCCTGTTCCTCGGCGCTGCGGCGCACGCGCACTTCGCCCACCAGGTCACGGTAGCGCCGCCAGCCAAACACGATCAACGCGATGTTGAGCAGGAATGCCGTGGCGAGAAGGTTGTCGGGCGCGATGCCGTGCCCGGCGAAGGAGGAGATGGCGCGCGAGATCGCCGAACTGCCGGTGCCGATGAACAGTACCAGCGCGGCGAAAACCGTACCGAGCGTCAGAAGGTCGCGGCTGGCTGTGCGACGGACGACGCTGTCGGCTGGTTCGTGCTCTGTGTCGTCCGGCTGGTTACTGGACATGCGTGTTTGCCCCTGCCTGTCTGGACAGGGGAGTGCCATAGCTTACTGAAAATAGGGTTAAGGCAGCTTCGCCCCGCGATTCCCCGAGCTATTTCTTCAAACCGATCTCGCGCAGACGCTGCTGGAGGAATTCGTCCGCGGTGATCGGCACCGGATAGCGATCGGGACTGTCCGCCGATATGCACTGCGGCAGCGTCTCGATCGGGAAGTCGCTGCGCAGATGCAGGAAGAACGGCATCGAATAGCGACTGAAGGCGGCGCGTTCGGGGTTGGGATTGCGCACCCGGTGAATGGTCGAGGGCAGCGCGTGGTTGGTCAGCCGTTCCAGCATGTCGCCGACGTTGATGACCATCGCCCCTTCGGGCGGCGAGGCGCTGATCCACTGGCCGTCCTTGCCCAGCAGTTCGAGTCCCGCCTCCTCGGCGCCGAGCAGCAGGGTGATGAGGTTGATGTCGCCGTGGGCCCCGGCGCGGATCGCCTCGCCCTCGATGTTCTTCAGCGGCGGATAGTGCAGCAGGCGCATCACTGAATTGCCATCCTCGATGCCCTTGTCGAACCAGTGTTCGTCCAGCCCGAGATACAGCGCGATGCTTGACAGGATGGTCGCGCCGACCGCGTCGAACTGGCGATAAAGCTCGGAAAAGACTTCGTGGAAGCCATCGGGCCGGACGGGCCAGACGTTGGGCGGCATCGAAGCGTCGGCCAGCGGACTGCCTTCGGGCAGGTCGCGGCCGATGTGCCAGAACTCCTTCAGGTCGTGATGCCTGGCATCCTTGGCGATCTCGATCCCGAAGGGGGTATAGCCGCGCGCGCCGCCGATAGCCGGATCATGATAACCGCGCTTCTCCGCCTCGGGCAGGGCGAAGAATTCCTCGGACAGTTTCCAGGCGCGGCCGATCAGGTCGCGATCTATGGCGAAGTCCTTGACCATGGCGAAACCGAAGGTGCGAAAGCTGTCGCCGATCGCTTGCGAAAAGCTGGCCTTGTCGTCGGCCAGCGAAAGAACGGGGAGAGTGGTAAGCGGCATGGTGGACGGGTCCGGATGAATATGGTTATGCGCGGGGCTTAGACACTTTTTCGGGTGCTGGCATGAGCAAAATCAAATCCTACTGGCTGATGAAATCGGAACCCGACGTCTATGGCTGGGATGATCTTGTCGCCGAGGGCGAGGGGACCTGGGACGGCGTGCGCAACTACACCGCGCGGCTCAACCTGCGGGCGATGCAATTGGGGGATGAAGTGTTCTTCTATCACTCGAATATCGGCCTTGAAATCGTTGGCATTGCGAAGGTTTCCAAGGCGGCTTTCCCCGATCCCACCGATCCGACCGAGCGCTGGACCTCGGTCAAGATCAAGCCGGTGTGCAAGCTAAAACGCCCGGTGACGCTCAAGGAAATCAAGGCCGATCCGGCGCTCGCCGACATGGAACTGCTGACCAAGTTCCGCCTCTCGGTCTCCGCGGTGAAACCGGCCGAGTGGGAGCATATCCTTGAGATGACGAAGCGTTAGGTTTAACGCTTCCCGTTCGCCCGCAGCCCGGACACCGTCGCCCCGCCGGCACTAAGCTGTTCGATGTCGATCAGCGCGTGGATCAGGCGCAGGCCCTTGCGGTCTTTCGCCTCGGCCAGCGCGGCGCGGAACTGGTCGGTGGTCTCGACCCGCTCGGCCCAGCCGCCATAGGCGCGGGCGAGGGCGGCGAAATCGGGGTTGTGCAACATGGTGCCGACGACGCGTTCGGGAAACTCCCGTTCCTGGTGCATCCGGATCGTGCCGTATGTGCCGTTGTCGACCAGGATCACGGTCATGTCGCAGCCGTACTGCATCGCGGTTGCCAGTTCCTGTCCGTTCATCAGGAAATCGCCGTCACCGGCAAGGGCGACGACCTGGCGTTCGGGGTGGCGCAGCGCCGCGGCGACGGCGGCAGGAACGCCATAGCCCATCGCGCCTGCGGTCGGGGCAAGTTGGGTCGGAAAGCCGTTGTAGTGCCAGTAGCGGTGCCACCAGCCCGAAAAATTGCCCGCGCCGTTGCACAGGATCGTGTCATCGGGCCAGGTCTCGCGCATCGTGGTGACGCAGGCGGCCATGTCGAGCGCGTAGGGCGCGGGGCTGGCCGTGGTCCAGTCGAGCCATTCCATGTGCGCCGCCTCGCCCGCGTCAAAGGGCAGCACATCGTCGTCCCACAGCGCGGCCATTTCCGCAAACTCACCCATGTCGGCGCAGATCGCGAGATCGGGGCGATAGACCCGGCCCAGCTCGGCCGGATCGGGATGAACGTGGACGAGGATCTGGCCGGGATGATCCGGCGTGACCAGGGTGTAACCGTCAGTCGTCGCCTCACCCATCCGCGCGCCCACGGCAAGGATCAGGTCAGCCTGCTTGATCCGTTCGACCAGCTTGGGATTGGGGCCATAGCCCAGGTTCCCGGCCCAGACGCTGCTGGCGTTGGAGATCGCGTCCTGGCGGCGGAAGGCACCGGCGACGGGCAGGCCGATCCGCTCCGCAAAGGTGGTGAAGTGTTCGCGCGCCTTGGCGTGCCAGCCCGCACCGCCGACGATCGCGACCGGCGATGCGGCATCGCCGATCAGTTGCATCAGCGCGGCCATGGCATCGGGACAGGCCGCCTGAGCCGGGCGATGCACGGCGGGGCGGGGCGCAATGCCGCTCACTGTTTCGAGCAGCATATCTTCGGGCAGGGCGATCACCACCGGGCCAGGGCGCCCGGAAATCGCGGTTGACCAGGCGCGGGCGACATATTCGGGAATTCGCGCTGGATCATCGATCCGCAGCACCAGCTTGGCCAGCGGGGCGAACATCTGCCCGAAATCGACCTCCTGAAACCCTTCGCGGTCCTTCATGCCGCGATCGACGTCGCCGATGAACAGCAGCATGGGCTGCGAATCCTGGCAGGCGACGTGGACCCCGATCGAGGCATTGGTCGCCCCTGGGCCGCGGGTGACGAAGCACACCCCGGGCTTTCCGGTCATCGCCCCATCGGCGCAGGCCATGAACGCCGCGCCCCCTTCCTGGCGGCAGATCACGGTCTGCACTTCGGGCGAATCGTGCAACGCATCAAGCACGGCGAGGAAGCTTTCGCCGGGAACGGTGAACAGGCGGTCGCAGCCCTGGGCGATGAGGCAATCGACGAGCAGGCGCCCGCCATTGATGGTCTTGGGATCGGTCATTGCCGGGGTGTAGCGACTGTGCCGCGCGGGGGCAACGCGGGCCCGGCATGATGACCCGGAATGGTTATTGTCCCAACATGGGAAGCTACGCATTAACCACGATTTTCCGGGTGGTTCGATGGTGAAGAAAGTCTTAACTTCGCCGCCATGAGAAGAGCCCTTGTCCTGACCGACGAAGCCGCCCGGCACCCGTTCCTGGCGAGCCTCCCCGCGCACGTTCGCGTCGCTGACGCAGCGGCAGCCAAGCCGCGCTGGCCGGGTCTTGCCCCGGGCATGATGCGCGACGTTGCGGCGACCTATTGCGCCGCGTTTGTCGCGGTCAGCCTGTTCATCGCCTGAGGTCAGGCGGCGGCGCGCTCGGCCTTGACCAGCTGCGCCGCGATCCACGCGGAAACCAGGCACATCGCCGCGCTGAGCAGCAATTGGTGAACGATGGCGATCCCCGCTGCCGACAGCGCGATTGCAATCAGCGAACCGAACACCATCGCCCCGGAATTGACGATATTGTTGGCCGCGATGGTCCGCGATGTCTGGGCCTTGTCGACAAAGGTTGTCAGGAAGGCATAGAGCGGCACCACGAACATGCCGCCCGAAACCGCGATGCCGAACAGGCAGGCCAGCAGCGGCACGGCAAGCGGCTGGGCAATGAAGCGGCCGACGTTCATCAGGCCGTTTTCGGGGTGAGGCACCCATTGGCGGCAGACCATGAAGAAGCCGACCACGAACAGCCCCATCGCGATCACCGATGGCGGTGAAAACCGGGCTGAAACCTTGCCCTTGAGCAGCGCGTTGACCGACATCGAGCCGATCGCCACGCCGATCGAGAAGATCACCATGAACAGGCTGGCAACTTCCTTGCTGGCGGTCAGCACGTTCTTGGTCAGCGGGGTGAACTGGATGAACAGCACCGCGCCGATGGTCCAGAAAAAGCTGATCGCCATGATCGCCAGGAACACCCGCCGATCGTGCATGGTGTTGCGGACCAGGTCGATCGAGGCACGGATGAAGTGGAAATCGAGCGGGTCGGGATCGTGGAACGGCGGGGCGGGGGGAACCTGGCGGCTGACCAGATAGCCGAGCAGCGCGGTTCCGATTACCCCGCCAGCGGCCCATTCGACCGGAATCCAGCCCGCGACAATGGTTCCGGCAAGGATCGCGATATAGGTTCCCGCCTCGACCAGGCCGGTGCCGGCCAGCACCTCGCTGGGGTGGAGGTGCTGGGGCAGGATCGCGTACTTGATCGGGCCGAAGAAGGTCGAGTGGATCCCCATGCCCAGCAGCGCCAGCAGCATCAGCGGGATCGCCAGACTGTGGACAGCAATGCCCTGCCACGCCAGCAGCAGTCCGACCGCGCCGACCGCCATGATTCCGATTTCCGCCGCCTTGACGATGCGGATGATCCGCGCCTTGTCGGTCATGTCGGCAAGCTGGCCGGAGATCGCCGAGAGAATGAAGAATGGCAGGATGAACACGCCAGAGGCGATCGCGCTGAACTGCGCCTCGGCCTTCTCCGACTGATAGACGCTGTAGACGACGTACAGCACCATCGCGTTCTTGAAGAGGTTGTCGTTGAAGGCGCCGAGCAACTGGGTCACGAACAGCGGCAGGAAGCGCCGACTGTGGATCAGATGGGTCTGGGTGGTCATGTAATGGTCAAGGCGTCCCCGTTTGGCGCGGACCCTAGCGGCACTTCGCCTGCGGACAAGAG
>JAFEEP010000122.1 GCA_018241045.1 Pseudomonadota bacterium
AACGGGCCGTGGAGCACCGAGATATTTTTTGGGGGAACCCGCTCGGTGACGGGAGCCACCTCGCTCCAGTGGGCAACGAAGAAATCGCGGCACCCCGCCTCCCACAGCGTGGGCACCACCGTGCCGACCCCCAGGCCATAGGCATCGGCCTTGACCGCGGCGCCCGCCGCAGCCGCGCCCGACAAGCGATCCAGCGTCTGCCAGTTAGCGACCAGGGCATCGCGATCGATGGTCAGCCGCAGCGCGGCGGGAGGTGGTTCAGGCGGCATCGTCGCTGAACTCGCGCGGAGGTCCGCCGCGAATGCCCCAGATCGCCACGACGACGCCAAAGGCGACTACCGCCCAGGTGTACCACAGTCCGGCGTAGGCATCGCCGGTGCGGGCATTGATGTAGCTGGCGATCAGCGGCAGGAAGCCGCCGAGATACCCCGCGCCGATGTGGTAGGGGATCGACATCGAACTATAGCGGATCTGGCTGGGGAACATCTCGGTCAGGAGCGCGGCGACGCTGCCATAGGTCAGCGCGGAAAGGCCACCCAGCGCGACCAGCAGCAGGCCGATGCCCAGCAGGGCGCCGAGGTGCGGCTTCTGTTGCGACAGGTCGAACCCGTGTGCGACCAGCGCGGCCTCGACGCCCTTCTTGCGTGCCACCTTGTCGCCCTGCCAGGTTGGATCGAGCGCGACCGGGTGCCCACCGATCGACAGGTCGAGACCTTGCGCATCATGCACCGTGTAAGGGATACCGCCGGCGGTCAGCGTTTCGAGCAGGTTGCCGCAGGCGCTTTGCTTGCGGCCGAACAGTTCGGCAAACGGGTCTGTGTGGCAGTCGGGCCCCGAAACGAGCACCGGCGCATCCTTGGCACTGGCCGACAGCCCCGGATTGGCGAGTGCGCCCAGCCCCCAGAACAGCGGGAACAGCAGGACCAGTGTGAGCAGCGCGCCCAGCACCAGCGGCTTCTTGCGTCCAACCCGGTCCGACCACTGGCCGACGAGGACGTAGAACCCCATCGAGATCAGCGCGGAAATGCCGATCACCGTCTGCGCGGTCAGTGCGTGAACGCGCATGGGCCCGGTCAGGAACGACAGTGCCGAGAAGAAGGCGGTGTACCAGATCGTCGTCAGGATCCCCGTCACCCCGAACAGCGCCACGAAAATACGCTTCTTGTTGCCGGGATAGCTGAGGCTTTCGACGAAGGGGTTGCCCGAAATTTCCCCTTCTTCCTTCATCGCGATGAAGACCGGGCTTTCCGACAGTTTCAGGCGCATCCACAGCGAAATGCCGAGCAGAACGATCGAAAGCACGAAGGGCAGGCGCCAACCCCACGCCGTGTAAGTATCGGCGGGGATGGCGATCTGGCAGGCCGCCACCACCGCGACCGACAGGACGAAGCCCCCGACCACGGAAGCCTGGATGAACCCGGTGTAGAACCCGCGCCGCCCGGGCGAGGCGTGTTCGGCGACGTAGATCGCCGCCCCGCCATATTCGCCGCCCAGCGCGAGGCCCTGGAGGATCCGCAGCAGGATCACGATCGCCGGGGCGGCCAGCCCGATGCTCGCCGCCGACGGCACCAGCCCAACCCCCGCCGTGGCGATGCCCATCAGGGTCACCGTAACAAGGAAGGTGTATTTGCGTCCCAGCTTGTCGCCGAAATAGCCGAACAGGATCGCGCCGAGCGGGCGAAAACCGAAACCGACCGCGAAGCCGGCCCAGACCAGCAGAAGCTGCAGCGTCGGATTGTCACCCGGAAAAAAGGCCTTGCCGATCAGCGGCGCGAGTGTGCCGTAGATGAAGAAATCATACCATTCGAACACGGTGCCCATCGACGATGCGGTGATAACCAGGCGCATATCGCTGGCGCTGGGCTGGACTTCGGGTTGCCGGACCGGCTCGGTCATGCGCACTCTTCCCCCTCTTGGAAACGGATTCGCTCTATCCGTCCGGCTGCACCGTGGAAAGGGCATCGAGTGCGGCCTTCCACGACAGCAGGATCGCGCCGTGACGGGCGGGATAGGCACGCGCCGCTGCAATCACGGCGATCCCTGGCCAGACGGGCAAGTCGCGCTCGCCTGCCAACCAAACCTCAAGCTCGGCCAGCGCCGCGTTCAAATCACCACGGCTCAAACCGATCGCCGCCTGCGCGAAAATTGCGGCGGAGGCCTGGCCGATCGCGCAGGCATGAGCAGAGAGGCCCAGATCGGCGATCCGGCATTGCGCATCAAGCGCGAGACCCAGTTTGATGCTCGACCCGCAGGTCGCCGAACGCGCCGTACCGACAAACGGCAGTTCGGGATGCAAGGGGAACCGCGCCAGACTGGTCGCCAGGGCAAGGACCTGCGGCGTATAGAGCGCCGTCGCGGCATTCATCGGATCAATCCTGCTTGCGTTTCCGGTCGGTCTTCCTGACCGCATCTTCCTTGGCGTCGGCGTCGAGCGCTTGCTGACGGCGATCGGCGAGAGCCTGGACCATCTCGCGGCTGGCGGCATCGATGAAGGGATAGGATCGCGACTGGCTGATCCAGTCGGGTCGGCCATTGGCGCCCCAGATCGTGTCATAGCCAAGCGCGAGGACCGAGAAGGCCATGACCGAGATCAGCACGCCCTTGACCGTGCCGAAGCCGAAGCCCAGCACCCGGTCGATCGGGCCAAGCAGCGATTCCCGACTGACGGATCCGAGCCGGGCGGCGAGCAGTTTGACGATGGCATAAGGAATCAGCAGCAACACCGCGAATGCAAGAACTGCCGCCCCGGATTCCGTGCCCACCTGCGGCCCCAGCCATGCACTGAGCGGAGTATGAAGCGAGTGGATCGCGAAGACCGACAGCACCCACGCCGCAAGTGTCAGCACTTCCTGCACGAAACCGCGCATGAAACCGGTGATCGCGCCCAAGGCGACCAGCAGCAGGACAGCAATGTCGAAACCCGTCATAGGCGGCCGAATCTATGCGCCGCCCATGATCCGGTCAACGAGATTTGGAAGCATGGTTAAGGGATGGAATCGCGCGTCGTCATGTTTCGCGCCGCCATCAGCCGGGCCATAGGCATCGCGAAAGCCCAGCTTCGCCGCTTCACGCAGCCGCACCCCAGCGTGGGCGACGTTGCGGATTTCCCCCGCGAGCGAAACTTCGCCGAACCATACCGCATCGGCAGGCAGGGGCTTGTCGGCCAGGGCGGAAACCAGCGCAGCGGCGACGGCCAGGTCTGCTGCCGGATCACCCAGGCGGTAACCCCCTGCGACATTGAGATAAACCTCGGCGCTGGAGAAATTGAGCCCGCAGCGCGCCTCAAGCACGGCG
>JAFEEP010000123.1 GCA_018241045.1 Pseudomonadota bacterium
CGGGTCCAGCGGGTTCCGGGAAGCGCACGGATTCCTCGAAGGCGCGCTGGAGCTTGGTGGCCTCGTCCGTGTCCTGCCACTCGCCGAAGATGCTGGCGAAGCCGCGGGAGTAAAGGACCTTTCCATCCGCGTCCCGGACTTCGGCTTTGTACTTGCCCAGGTTGGAGTCATCCACGGCCCGATCCGGATCGCCGGGCCAGGGCAGCGGCTCTTCCACGACGCGGGCCACGGCGAAGGTCTCGCTTTTGGCGTCGCCGCCATGGACATAGTCCAGGCGCAGGGTGCGAGGCGTGGCCGCGGAGAGGGCGCAGGCGAGGAGAAGGGCGAAGGCGATGCGCATGGGGAGCTCCGGGTCCACACTAGCCGGTCTTGGGGGCGCGTGGACGCCCCTTGAAAATTCCGGCCGCTACATGCAAGCTTGGCGGGTTCCTTCGAGGCCACATGGGCGGTTTGGTCATCCAAGTCCCCGGCAAAGGGCGCTGCGTGCTCGACGCCGCGCAGCCGGAGGTGACCGTGGGCCGCGGCACGGGGAACCTGCTCGTGCTGGAGGACGGCATGTTGAGCCGCCACCACGCCCGCTGCTTCCTGAAGGAGAACCGCGCCTGGGTGGAGGATCTGGGATCGCGGCACGGCACCTTCCTCAACGGCCGCCGCGTGGAGCAGGCCACGGCCATGAAGGAAGGCGATCGGCTGCTCGTGGGTCGGACGGAGATCCGGGTGCTGCCGCCGGATCAGGATCCGACCAAGCCCTCGGGCGCCATCGTCGTCGAGGATCATCCCCACCCTCAGCTCACGCTCGTGCGCCCGCTGAGCGAATTGTTCAGCCAAGCCGCGCCGGGGGCGGACCACTGGACGAAGGCCCTGGACTTCCTCCATGACGCGAGCCTGGACCTCCTCAAGGAGGCCGATCCGAAAGTGATGCTGGAGCGCATGGCCACGGGGCTCCACGGCTTCCTGAAACCCCACCGCGTGGCGATCCTCCTGCGCCAGCCGGATGGGGAGCTGGAGTTGACGGCCTACGCCGGAAAGACCCAGACCGAACCCTTCCGCATCTCCCGCAGTCTGGTGGCCAAGGTGCTGGAGCGCCAGGAAGCGGTGCTGCTCCGCGACCCCGCGCTGGATTCCGCCTACCAGTCCGCCAGCATGGTGCTCAGCCAGATCAGCTCGGCCATCGTCACGCCCTTGGCGCTCGATGGGCAGGTGGAAGGCCTGCTCTACGCGGACGCGCGGGTGCCGCGCGATCCTTTCACGGAAGAGGATCTGCGCCTCGTCTCCAGCCTCGCCCACATGGCCGCAGCCAAGCTCCAGCAGACGCGCCTGCTCTCGGAGGTCGCGCACAAGCGGAAGATGGAAGAGGAGCTGGCCCTGGCGCGGCGCATCCAGGAACGGCTCATGCCCCTGCTCCCCAGCGAGCTGCCGGGCTTCGAGCTGGCCTCCCTCCACGAACCCAGCCGCCAGGTGTCCGGCGACCTCTTCGGCCACTTCCCCGGCCCGGATGGCAGCGCCTGGCTGTGGGTGGCGGATGTGAGCGGCAAAGGGCTCGGCCCGGGGCTCCTCATGGCCACCATGCAGGCCTACCTGGACGCCTGGGCGGATAGCACCGCCGATCCTGGCCCGCTCGCGGATCGTCTCAGCCACACCCTAGCCCGCCACACCACGCGCAATCGCTACATCACGGCCTTCCTGCTCCGGGCCGAGGCCGATGGAACGGTCTACTACTGCAACGCCGGCCACAATCCCGGGCTGTTGCGGAGGGCGGATGGGACGCTCGAGCAGCTCGAAAGCCAGGGTATGCCGCTGGCCCTCTTTCCCGAACAGCCGCATGGCGGAGCCCGTCTCCAGTTGAAGCCTGGGGATCTGCTGGCCATCTTCACCGATGGCATCACCGAAGCCGCGCCGGTGGATGGCGAGGACTTTGACCTCACGGGGCTGGAAGGCGTGCTGAGCCGCCATGCGAAGGCGCCCTTGCCCGAACTCATCGCCCGGATCTCTGAAGCCCTGCATGAACACACCCAGGGCGCCCCGTTGGCCGATGACCGCACCCTCGTTCTCATCCGGCGGCGCTAGACTGGAGCCATGTCCAGCCTGACTCCGAAGCAACGGCAATTCCTCAAGGCGAAGGCCCACGCGCTCAAGCCTCTGCTCCAAATTGGCAAGGCGGGGCTCACGCCCGCCCTGGTGGAGGAGTTGGATCGGGTGCTCGACGCCCACGAGCTGGTGAAGGTGAAGCTCAACGACAACACCTTCGAGGACGAGCCCGGCGTGGTGGCGGCGTTGAACGCGAAAGTGGCGGGCCTGCACCATGTCTGGACCATCGGGCACACGCTGCTCCTCTTCCGCCCCAGTCGCGAGCGCGCCACGCGCTTTCCGCTGCCCTAGGCGGATCCGCGATGCCCTTCCTGTCCTGGCACGAAGGCCCGCAGCTCCGGCGACTGCGCCTCGAAGGCGCGCGGGTGCTCGGCACCGACCCGATGCGCGCCACCGTGATCGCTCCGATGGTGGGCCCCGCGGTCCAGGCCATGATCCAGTCCGAAGGCATCCATTGGCGCATCCGGCCCTTGGATGGCATGGTCATCCGGCGCGAGGGCGAGATGCTGTCCGCGTCAGGAACGCTCCTGGGCGATGGGGATGTCCTGAACCTGGGGGCGTGGGAGATCCGTTTCACGCACCGCTTCCCGGGGCTCGATCCGGAGCGCTTCCTCGAAACCTCCGGCTCGCTGCCGCTTCCCTCCGGCACGGCCGCCGTCGCGCCGTTGCGATGGGTCGCGGGTCTGGCGCAGCGCCTGGAACAAGGCCTGCTCGCGGAAGAGGATCCCACCGCGCTCGCGAAGCGTCTCGTGGAAGAAGCGTGTTCCTTCCTCGCGGCGGATTCCGGGCTGCATCTCCGGCAGGCCCCCGCGGCGCCCTGGCGCGTGATTCATCGCGTCGGCGCGGTGATGGAGGATCAGGAACCCGCCCATTCGCTCGTCACCCACGCGTTGACGGAGGAGGTCAATCTCCTCTCCAACGATCCTTGGCTGGACCCGAGGGCTGTGCGCGCGCCCCTGGGATCGCCCTCCCTCGGGCCGATGCTGGTGGCCCCGGTGTTCCTGGTGGAAGGTTCCGGCGATGGTCCGGAAGGCGCCTTCGTCCTGATGCGCCGCCCGGGCGCGCCCGCCTTCACCGCGCCGGACTTGAGCCTGCTGCGCAGCGCGGCGGATTTGGCGGCGCTCGCCTACCGGCTCAGCCTCGTCCAGCGGCGCCTGCTCACCCACGCGGAGATGGAGAGCCAAATCCTCCACCTTCGGCGCGACCTGGAGCGGCAGGACGACCGCCAAGGCCATCTCCTCGCGGCGCTCCGGGGCAGCCTCGCGCGGGGCCAGGCCTTGCTTCGGAATCTTGAGGGCGCGCCCGCGGAGGCGCTGCGGATGCATTTCACGGCCATGTTCCATCTCGTGGAAGATGGCATGGCCACCGATCCGGGCCTGGCCCCACCACCGGGGCGAGTCTGGCGCTTGGACGAGGTGCAGCGCCAGATCATGGAGGCTTGGACGCCTTTGGCGGAGAGCCTTGGCCTCGTCATCGCGGCGGAAGCCGCGCCGGAAGCTCAAGTCTGGCTGGGCGGCGGTCCCGTCCTTGAAGCCCTTCGTAGTTTGTTGGACGCGCTCTTCTTGAATCTGCCCACCGGAACCAGCCTGCCCATGCGTTGGAGCGAGGAGCCCGGGCGCTGGTGCCTGGATTTCAGCGTGCCCACGGGAACGGCCCGCGTGAGTCCCGACGCCTGGAGCCGCGGCGTCTTCGCCTCTTCCGGCGTGGAATGGCGATGGAGCGAAGGCAGGCTCACGCTCGCGTTCCGCGTGGCGCCGCAGGTGCAAGGCGATCCGGTTGAGCGCCCCATGCTTGGCTTGGTGACGGAGGACCTCGGCCTCGTCGGGATCTTCCAGGGCGCGGCCGACGCCGCGGACCTCTCGCTCTTCCCGCTTGAGGAGGCTCCGCCTTCGCCCCCGCTGCCGCCCTTCGAGATCCTGGTGGTGGACGCCCGCGGCGTGACCGATGTGATCGCGTGCCTCCGCGACTACCGCGGGCACCCGACCTTCGCCACCACGCCCATCCTCGTCGTGCGCGCGAAGGAATTGGATGGTCCCGAGCTGTTGGCCGCGGGGGCCACGGATTGGTTGGCCGAGGCCCTTCACTGGGAGTCCCTCCATCACCGGCTTCAGGCCCTTCGGCGGCACCGGGAGTTGCAGAAGAAGGGCAGGGCTTCCGAGCGCCTGGAGACCGTGCGCCAGATGGCGGGCACGCTCAAGCACGAGATCAACAACCCGCTGGCGGTCATCTCGCTCCAGACCGAGCTGCTGCAGCGCAAATTCCCGGATGAGCCCAAGCTCGCCAAAATCGCCGAGCAGGTCCAGCGCATCCAGGCGCTCATGCAGGTTCTCCAGAAGATGCGCGAGCCCGGCGATGAGGACTATCCCGGCGGCACCAACATCCTCCGTCTCTGAGCCAGGGAATCCATGACGCCCGACCCGCGCCTCGTGCCCAATTTCCTCATCATCGGCGCCGCCAAGTGCGCGACGACCTCCCTGGCCTCGCTCCTGGACCTGCATCCGGAGGCTGGCGTGTGCCGCCCGAAGGAACCGCACTTCTTCTCCATGGATGCCCAATACCAGGCAGGCTGGGACGCCTACCTCAAGCTCTTCGCCCACTGCCAAGGCCGCAAGGCCATGGGCGACGCCTCCACCTCCTATTCGCGGATCCGCTACCACCGGCAGGCGATCCCGCGCATCCAGCGCCACCTCGCCACGCCGAAGATCATCTACATGGTGCGGCACCCCCTGGAGCGGATGGAGTCCGCCTTCGCCGAGCACCGCAAGACCCCGAACGGCGCGGGACTGATGGATCTCAACGACGCCATCCAACGCCAGCCGATGATCGTGGATTCGAGCCGGTACTGGGAAGTCTTCGACGCCTACCGCCACGCCTTCGGCGAAGCGGCCATCAAGGTGCTCTGGTTCGAGGACTACATCGCCCGGACCGTCGAGGTGTTCCAAGAGGTGTGCCGTTTCCTGGGCATTGACGACACCTTCGAGCCCGAACTCAGCCAGCAGGACCGCAACGAACGCGCGGAGATCCACGCGTCGCCCACCTGGGATCCGGTCCTTCGAGCGCGCGTGTTGGACGCGATCCGGGAGGACAATCTGCGCTTCCTCGATCATTTCGGGAAGGACCGGAACCACTGGGGCGGGCTCTACGCTTGAGCCCCATCAAGGCGGTTGGGCGCGTCCCACGCTAGGCTGAGTCCGAGGAGATCCCATGCCCAAGCCCGTGGATGTGGACGCGATGGAATGGAAGGCGCTTCCCTATCCCGGCATCCGGGCGAAGGTGTTGCACAGCGATCCCGAAACCGGCGATCGCGCGGCCCTCATCGAATTGGACGAAGGCGCGCACTATCCGCTCCACGACCATCCCGGCGGCGAACACGCCCTCATCCTGGAAGGCGAGTTGAAGTCCGGCGGCGAAGTGCTGCGCGCGGGGCAGTACATCCACACGCCGTCCGGCGCGCCTCACGCGGTCGTGGCCCGCACCCGCTGCCGCTTCTTCGTCGTCACTCCGAAGGGCGTGGTGCTGGTCGAGAAGGGCTGAACCACGAGGAGTCGGGATTTCCACCCAATGCTTCAATCAGGGTTGCTTCCCTGGCGGTGGGAATGCCCAGGCATTGAGCCGCGGATCGAAGTAGATCGGGCCATTCAAGGAAATAAAGAGAACCCGACCATCGGGCATGGCTTGGTGAAGTCCCGACGGAGTCGCATGGATAGGTGAAGGTGGGTCTGGCAGCGGCGAGAACTTTCCGCTGATCGGATCAAAGGCTTCAACTCCTACTTGCAATTGAGCTCGGGTCGGGCGGGCTTTCTTGATCGCTTCATGGACCTGTTCAGGCGACATGGTCAATAATTCCTCTGGTCTTGGGAGTCCATCGATTGTGAGAGATGGCACGCCGCCGACGATCAGAACGCGCCCGTCGTTCATCCGCGTCGCGGTATGCAAGCTACGGGGGTTCAGCATCGGGCCCGTCGGGACGAAGACCCTCTTGTCCGGATCGAACAGCTCGGCGGAAGGCTCATGGTCCGTGCCACCGGTTATGAGCACTCGACCGTCCGTCAGCAAAGTGGCTTCATGGTTCTGCCGCGCCTGGGCCATGCTTGGGAGGGCGATGACTCTGCTGGTGGCGGCGTCGAACAGGTAGGCATTGGAGTGGGTGGCATCCCGTTCTCCATAATCCAAATGCGTGACCAGGACACGTCCGTTCCCCAAATCCGTGAGCTTCGCTGACCCGTTCACGACCATCGTCGGATGACCGATCGCCTGGAACCTCTTGGTGACCGGATCGAAGGCGAGCAGACCCATCGGGCCGCCCTCCTCGGTGCTGAACAGGATCCGGCCATCGGGAAGGTTCGCCATGTCCGAGACCCTTGTTCCGTCCGGAAGCCGACCTAAGGTGGACCATCGGTTTTGGGCAGGATCGTAGGCCTCCAGGTCGAGGACATCTTCACCGACATCCCTGCTACCCCCAGCGGCGAGGATCCGTCCATCGAGCATTCGGATCGCAAGCGGATGAAACATCCGCTCGCTGCTCATCTGGGCAATGCGCTGGAAGGTATCCGCCTTGGGATCGTAGATCTCAGTGTTCAGGCCCTTGTCCCTGGTGCACGATCCGAGGATGAGGATCCTTCCATCCCTGAGCTGAGCGGCCGCTCCATCCACATGCGCGAATGAGTCGAACCGCGGCATGGACATCTCGTTTCGTACGGTTCGCACAAAGCTGGGGCCGTAATAGGCCGCCACTCCACCCATGCAGAGAACGGTTGCGACAAAGGCGCCTAGCAATAGCTTCCTGAAGGTTTCCATAGGTAGGAGGATAAACGAAGAAGCCCGCTCGCGCGGGCCTCTTCGCGAAACAGGGTCGCTCACATGTGGGCGATGATGTTGTCGCCGAAGGCCGAGCACTTGATTTCCGTCGCGCCTTCCATCTGACGCGCGAAATCGTAGGTGACTTTCTTGCTGGCGATGGCGCCATCCATGCCCTTGAGGATCATGTCGGCGGCCTCGGTCCAGCCCATGTAGCGGAGCATCATCTCGCCGCTGAGGACGACGGAGCCGGGGTTCACCTTGTCCTGGTTGGCGTACTTGGGCGCGGTGCCGTGCGTGGCCTCGAAGACCGC
>JAFEEP010000124.1 GCA_018241045.1 Pseudomonadota bacterium
GGAATGGCTCTGACCCGGTCGCTGCCGCGCGGCAGCTTCAACGCCAGCGCGACCTACCAACTCTCGACCCGTGGCAGCCAGGACACCGAGATGGGTGACCGCGCCCAGTTCGCGCTGGGCTTCTCGCACCGGCTGGTCGGCGGGGCGGTGGCCTATCACCACCATGACGATGAGGACGCGCACAAGGGCGGTGCGACGCTCGATGGGGTGCTCGAACTCAACGGCGAATGGGAAGGTATGCAGCGCGTGGCCGGAGCGCGCGACGCGACCAGCGGCGGCAAGGCGCTCTATCTTTCACCGGGGTTGCGCCTTTCGGTCTCGGGCTGGTCGTTCACTCTGGGCGGCAGCATCCCGCTGGCGCAGGAAATCCGCGCCTCGCACTCGGATACGCGCTGCCGCTTGCGGCTCGGTGTCGGCCGGGCGTTCTAGGACCGTTTGTCCACCACCGCGGAAAGGTCTGCAGGGGTGTTGATGTTGGCCGGGTCGTGCGGCAGCCGCACGACCCGCGCTCCCAACCGTTCGGCCAGTGCGCGCAGCGAATGGCGGCCATCGCCTTCGAGAATCTCCATTACCGTCGCATCGGCGCTGGCGGGCCACAATGCGATCACCGGCTGGCCCTCAGCAATGGCCGGGGCGGGGGAGAGCAGCGCGGGCAGGTCGTCGGGGAGGCCGAGCGAATCGACCCCGATCGTCAGGACCAGATCGAAATCCTCCTGCCGGGCAAGGCGCAGCGCCGCGGCGATCCCGCCAAGCGGCCCCATGCCGGGGCGGGGCCAGTCGGGCAGGGTCGGGGCGGGGGCTTCCTCGCGCCCGACCACCACGACCTTCTCGCACCATCCCGACAGCGCATCGACCGCCAGCGTCAACAGGCTGTGCCCGTCGATTTCCGCCAGCGCCTTGTCGCTGCCGAAGCGGCTCGATTGCCCGCCCGCGAGGACCGCGCCAAGGATCATGCCTTCAGCCTTTCCGCGTGCCAGGCGACGTGTTCGGCCATGAAGCTGGAGATGAAGTAGTATGAATGGTCATAGCCCGGCTGCATCCGGATCGTTGCCGGGATGGCCGCCTTGCGGCAGGCCATGACCAGCAGCCCGGTCTTGAGCTGTTCATGGAGGAAGCCATCGGCGTCGCCCTGATCGACCAGCAAGTCGGGTAGTCGTGCGCCATCCTCGATCAGCGCGCAGGCGTCATATTCGCGCCATGTCGCCTTGTCGGCGCCGAGATAGCCGGTCAGCGCCTTGTCGCCCCACGGGCAGTTCATCGGGCTGACGATCGGGGCGAAGGCGCTGGTCGACCGGAACCGACCGGGGTTGCGCAGCGAGATGGTCAACGCGCCGTGGCCACCCATCGAATGGCCGGTGATGCCTTGCCGGTCCATGTCGGCGGGAAAGTGGTCGGCGATCAGTGTCGGCAGTTCCTGCTCGATATAGCTGCGCATCCGGTAATTCGCCGCCCACGGCTCTTGCGTCGCGTCGACATAGAACCCTGCGCCCTTGCCGAAATCATAGGCTTCGTCATCGGGCACGTCGTCGCCGCGCGGGCTGGTGTCGGGGGCGACGAAGATGATCCCGGCGCGCGCGCAGGCAGCGCGAAACTCGCCCTTTTCGGTGACGTTGGCCTGGGTGCAGGTCAGGCCCGAAAGATACCACAGCACCGGCAGCGTGGCGCCCTCGGAATGGTCGGGGACGAAGGCCGAAAAGGTCATCGTCGTACCGGTCGCTTCGCTCTGGTGGGAATAGACCCCTTGCGTGCCGCCGTGGCTGCGGTTGGTCGAAACGGTGTCCATCACTTGACCCGGTGGAACCCGCACAGCTTGTTGCCCGACGGATCCCGCAGATAGGCGAGGTACAGGACGCGCCCGTCGGGAATGTGCCGTTCACCCGGCGGGTCTTCGATCGCCGTGCCGCCGCTGGCAAGGCCCGCCGCGTGCCAGGCATCGACCTGCGCCGGAGAGGCGGCAAGAAAGCCCAGGGTATGGCCATTGCCGCCCTCGGTCGCGCCGCCGTTGACCGGGTTGGTGATCAGCAGGCGGCCGCCGTCGTGCTGGTAGATCAGCTTGCCGCGCTGGTCGATCGCTCCGGGCTCGGCGCCCAGCGCGCCCAGCGTCGCGTCGTAGAAGCGCTTGGCCGCTGCGATGTCGTCGGCGCCGATGGTTACGTGGCTGAACATTGCTGCCTCCTCAGAACACCACGACCGAGCGGATCGACTTGCCCGCGTGCATCAGGTCGAAGGCGGTGTTGATCTCTTCCAGCCCCATGACGTGCGTGATCATCGGGTCGATCTCGATCTTCCCGGTCATGTACATATCGACGATCTTGGGTACGTCGGTCCGTCCCTTGGCCCCGCCGAATGCGGTGCCGCGCCAGTTGCGCCCGGTGACGAGCTGGAATGGGCGGGTGCTGATCTCCTTCCCCGCCTCAGCCACGCCGATGATGATCGAGGTGCCCCAGCCGCGGTGGCAAGCCTCCAGCGCGGTGCGCATCACTTCGGTATTGCCGGTGGCGTCGAAGGTATAGTCCGCCCCGCCATCGGTCAGTTCGACCACCTTGGCGACCACCTCCTCGCGGCTCATGCCCCTGGAATTGAGGAAGTGAGTCATGCCGAAGCGGCGGCCCCATTCCTCGCGGTCGGGATTGAGATCGACCCCGATGATCCGGTTCGCACCCGCCAGCCGCGCGCCCTGGATGACGTTGAGCCCGATCCCGCCCAGCCCGAACACCACGACATTGTCGCCGACCTGGACCTTGGCGGTGTTGATCACCGCGCCGACCCCGGTGGTCACCCCGCAGCCGATGTAGCACGAGGTCTTGAACGGTGCGTCCTCACGAATCTTCGCCACCGCAATCTCGGGCAGGACGGTGAAGTTGCTGAAGGTCGAGCAGCCCATGTAGTGGAAGATGGTCTGACCCTTGTAGCTGAACCGGCTGGTCCCGTCGGGCATCAGCCCCTGGCCTTGCGTCGCGCGGATCGCGGTGCACAGGTTGGTCCTGCCCGACAGGCACGACTTACACTGGCGACACTCCGGGGTGTAGAGCGGGATCACATGATCGCCCGGCTTGACGCTGGTCACGCCTGGCCCGACCTCGCGCACGATCCCGGCCCCTTCGTGGCCCAGCACCGAAGGGAAGAGCCCTTCGCTGTCCAGCCCGTCGAGCGTATAGGCATCGGTATGGCAGATCCCGGTGGCCATGATCTCGACCAGAACCTCCCCCGCCTTGGGGCCTTCCAGGTCAAGCTCGACGATCTCGAGCGGCTGCTTGGGAGCAAAGGCGACGGCGGCGCGGGTCTTCATGGGGTGGGGTTCTCCGGCAAATCGGTGCGGCGCATCTGTGCGCACTCGCTCCGCGCTTGGCAAGGGCTGCGTCGCGGGCTAGCCCAATGCGATGAAGACCTTGCGCGATCCCGATCGCCTGCTGACCGATGGGCTGGCCGCGATCCGCGCCCAGTTCAAGGTGCCGGCTGGCTTCCCCCCCGCGGTCGATGCCGCTGCCACTGCTGCGGCGAGCCGCGTCCTCACCGATCACGTCGATCGCACTGCGATGCCCTTCGTCACGCTCGATCCGGCCAGTTCGACCGATCTTGACCAGGCTTTCACGATCGAGACGGCGGGGGCAGACCTGCTGCTGCATTACGCTATCGCCGACGTTGCCTGGTTCGTGGCCGATGGCGATCCGGTCGACGACGAGGCGTGGAACCGGGGCGAGACGATCTACCTGCCCGATGGCAAGGCCGGGCTCTATCCGCGCATCCTTGCCGAAGGCGCGGCGAGCCTGCTGCCCGATGGCCCGCGCCCGGCGGTGATTTTCACCACCCGCGTCGCCCCCGATGGCTCGGTCAAGCTCGAGGGTGCGGAGCGCGCGGTGATCCGCAGCCGCGCCAAGCTGGCCTATGACAGCGTCACCGATGCAGAGGTTCCGGCGGGCTTTACTGACCTTGCCGACCGGATCGCCGCCGCGGAGGATCGCCGCGGCGCGGCCCGCGTCGATCCGCCCGAACAGGAGGTCGACCGCGATGGCGATGGCCACTACACGCTGCGCTTTCGCCCGATGGAGCTGTCCGAAACGCGCAACGCCGCGCTCTCGCTGGCGACCAACCTCGCCGTGGCCGATGCGCTCTATGCGGCAAAGACCGGCCTGTTCCGCGTCATGGCGGATCCCGATGCCGCAGCCGTGGCGCGGCTGCGCCACACCGCACAGGCTTTTGGGCTGTCCTGGCCCCAGGACCAGGAACTCAAACAGTTCGAGGCCACACTCGATCAGCGCAACCCGGCCCAGGCCGCGTTCATGCTGGCGATCCGCCGCGCCGGAAATGGCGCATCCTACGTGCCCTATCAGGAGGGGGTGAAGCCGTGGCATTCGGCGATGGCGGCAACCTATTGCCACATGACCGCGCCGCTGCGCCGCCTCGCTGATCGCTATGTCGTGCGCGCTGCGCTGGCGGTGGCCAATGGCCAGTCCGTGCCCGATGTGGTGGCCAGCGCCTTCACCCGTCTCGGTCCCGTGATGGACAAGGCCGAGGCCCGCTCCGCCCAGGTCGACCGCGCCGTGGTGGATTTGGCCGAAACTGCGATCCTCGTCGGGCAGGAAGGCAAGACGTTTTCCGCGATGGTCGTCGACGTGGGGGACACCGGCGCGCGCATCCAGCTATGCGACCTGCCGGTGGTGGCGCGCACCATCGCGCATTCGGTCGCCCCGGGCGAGAAGATCACCGTCCGCCTCGACAGCGCCGACCCGGTGCGCCGCGAACTGGCCTTCAGCCGCATCGCCTGACGCCGCCGCCTGATTGGCCTTGCACCGCCCTGCGCCCTCGGCTAGTGGCGCCTTTCCCGTTTCGGCGGGATGGATGGCCCGATGGCGGAGTGGTTACGCACCGGACTGCAAATCCGTTTACGCCGGTTCGATTCCGGCTCGGGCCTCCACCCTGGTACATTGCCGCTTTAGCTCAGTCGGTAGAGCACATCATTCGTAATGATGGGGTCAGGTGTTCGAATCACCTAAGCGGCACCACCTCCCTAACTTCCTCTCCTACCAAAAGAGGCGGAAAAGGGCGGGAAATAGCCCGTCAGGGCCAGTCTTCTGAGCTTCCTGTAAGCGGCACCACCACTCGAAAATCTGCCAATTCCAGACCTTCTGACCGCAACTGTCGCACAGCAGTGTCACACAGCGTCACTGACGAAACCGCCGCAAGTGGTCGAAATTGCGGTGATCATGACGTTCGTCACTGTCACACAGCGGTGTATCACAGGCGCGGATTTGGAGTTTGGCGTCGAGGCTCGATCTACCAGTTTCGGATCAGGGTTCCGTGCGATCTTCGTCACGCGTTCGGTCGAAGTCATCTTTCACGCTCGCTCAAAACCGATTCTCTGACGACTGCCAATCGAATTGCTGCACGATGCGCTCTCGAAGCTGCGGCGTCATTTGATCGTGCGCGCCAATCGCCGACTACCCAAGTGTTTGGTGATGTCGTGCCCGTGGTGAACTCGACTGTGACGTTCGAGGAGCTTTGCTCCCGTTATCTCGACGATCCCACCGCGTCTCGCAGCAGCAAGAGCGTGCATGCATATCGCAGCAGTCTGTCGATGCTCGTCGAGCTTGTTGGACCCGCAACAGCCGCCAGCGCGGTAGATCGCACTCGGTGCCGCGATGTCATGAATGTGCTCACCGTATTGCCGCGCAACGCGCGTATCCTCCGGTGCCTCCAGCTGAAGAGATGCAATGATGCTTGTTGTGGCTGATCGAAACGGCTATTCGAGTCACGCGTTTGTTCCCTACATGCCCAAATTGCAGCAGTGGATAACTGGGGGCCTTTTCGGGGGCCTTGAAATTTTATTACTCTCCAAAAAATCAGGATTTCAGCGGCTTGCCGGTACTTTTCGAGTCACGTAAGCGGACTCGAACTCAGAACACGCAAATCTGCCAAAAACGAGCACTCGACACGCGACCAATCAGCCGTTCCATCCGCGCTTCACGTAAGCGGCACCACCTCCTCGGCAAGCCCAAGGGCGCTTCACCTAAGCGGCACCACCAACTTCCAGGGATCAGGGCGCGTCCGGGCCCGCTTCCTCTACAACCTTCACCCTGGTCATCGCCAGCGCTGCAAGCACCAACGTTGCGGCGGCGAAGGCCATGGTCCAGATCGGCTGGTCGGGGAAGAAGGCCTTCATGATCGAGCCCATCACCGTGGCGACCAGCAGTTGCGGGATCACCACGAAGACGTTGAACAGTCCCATGTAGATGCCCAGCTTGCTTTGCGGCAGGCTGGAAGCGAGGATCGCGTAGGGCATGGCGAGGATCGAGGCCCAGGCCACGCCGATGCCGAACTCGCTGACGATCAGCATATCGGGATCGCGGATCACGAAGAAGCTGGCATAGCCCGCCGCGCCCGCCAGCAGGCAGATCATGTGCGTGCGGGCCTTGCCCAGGCGGCGCGAGAGCGTGGGGAGCAGGAACAGCGCGGCCAGTGCGGCCACCCCGTTGTAGACCGAGAACAGCACCCCCACCCAGTTGCCCGCATCCTGGAAGGCGCGGCTGGCGGTGTCGGTGGTGGCGAAGAAGTTCTGCGCCACGACCGGAGTGGTGTTGATCCACATGATGAACAGCGCCGACCAGCTGAAGAACTGGACCACGGCCAGCCGCTTCATGATCGGCGGCATTCCCGAGAAATCGCCGACGATGCTGGCCAGCATCCCCTGGCTGCGCCCGGCACGGGCAAGGCGGATCGCCACGTAGCTGAGCAGGCCATAGCCCCCGAGCAGGCCGGCGAGGAGATAGACCTCCTTCTTGAAGCCGAAGCGTTCGGTGGCCAGCGCGAGCAGGGCGCCCGCTGCGATCCACCAGAACGAGGAACCGCCGTTGCGCGTGGCCAATGTTGCGCCGGTGTCGGCATGGGCTTCGGCCGGCTCGCCGAACGCTGCCTGTTCCTCCGGCGAATACTCGCGCGTGGTCACCACGGTCCACATCACCGCGCCGAACAGCGCGACCCCGCCCGCCCAGAACGAATAGCGCACCGTATCGGGAATCCAGCCGCCCACCGCCTCGTTCGACACGCCGAGGTGATCGAGCAGGTAGGGGAACAGCGATCCGACCACCGCGCCCGCACCGATGAAGGCGGTCTGCACGGCATAGCCCGCGGTGTGCTGGTCCTTGCGCAGCATATCGCCGACGAATGCGCGGAACGGTTCCATCGAGACATTGAGGCTGGCGTCGAGCATCCATAGCAGCAGTGCCGAGGCGAGCAGGACCGTGCTGAGCGGCATCAGCAGCAGGGCCAGCGCGGCAAGCAGCGCCCCGGCGACGAAATAGGGTCGCCGCCGTCCGAACCGGCCGAGCCAGGTGCGGTCGGACATATAGCCGATCACCGGCTGGACCAGCAGCCCGGTCAATGGCGCGGCGATCCACAAGGCGGGAAGGTCATCGAGGCTGGCGCCGAGCGACTGGAACACCCGGCTCATGTTCGCGTTCTGCAGCGCGAAGCCGATCTGGATGCCAAAGAAACCGAAGCTGATATTGGCCAGCCCGGCCCAATCCTGGCGGGGTTTTTCCATCGCTGATACCTCTCCCTGAATTGCGGCATGGGCTGGCACGGCGCGACTGCGCATACAATAGCCGCATACGAATACGCTTCTGGTTGTCACGCGGTGGACAGCAGTTCTGCAACCGTATTTGATCAGGTTCGGGCGGTGATTTGGTAACTATGCCCAGGCAGTACCGCGCGCCGCAAACCTCCGCAGAACTTCGTCGAGATTGATCGGCCCCCAATCCGTCTTGTCGACCGAAACCGAGACAAAACGAGGATCGGGTTCATCGGGTAGAGAGTGCGTGTGGCCGTGCAGGATGCGCGTGTGGTCTGGGCTGGCCGAGCGGGGATCGTGAACCAGCAGGATCTTGCCGCACCCGATTTCGAGTGTGCGTTTGGTTTGGGTAGTTTCAAAAACCCCACTTTCAACGAACGGCTTGCGTGGCCTGTCGTCATTTCCGAACACAAGGTGCTTCGTTCCGGGAAGGCTGGCCAGTTCGTCGAGACAGCCAACGTCGCCCAAAATCCACACGGTATCGTCATCGGTGACACGCGATCGCCAGGCCGATGCAATCGCTGCGTCCATGGCACCAACTGACGTGAAGCCTCGTGGCTTGGCATTGCTTCGGAATGGCGAGCCAAAATGCATGTCGGCAATGAAAAAGTCTGTCACGAACCCTCGGCAGGAAAATTACAGGCGGCCCACATCAACTGGAATGGCGCCGATAACAGAATCGCGATGGAGCGATAAGCTCGCAACGTTCTTTTTGGGGTAAAGGGCTTCAAGATCGGTCCTCAACCAGTCGTGCTGCGCCGGACGATCAGCCGCGTAGCGATGATCTGGTCGGGCGTCGCGCGATCCTCGATCTGGGCGAGCAGGGTGTCGACCAGCAGTTCCCCCGCGCCCTTCAGGTCCTGCATCACGGTGGTCAGCGGCGGGTTGGTCATGCTGGCAGCGGGCTGGTCGTCGAAGCCGACAACGGCGACGTCATCGGGGACGCGCAGACCCGCCGCAGCCAGCGCGCGCATTGCCCCGATCGCGATCAGGTCGCTGGCGGCGAAGATCGCGTCGAACGGCACCTTGTCGGCGAGCAGGGCTTCGACC
>JAFEEP010000125.1 GCA_018241045.1 Pseudomonadota bacterium
AATGCAACAGGTGTGCCACGCGAACGCCAAGATTGTCGCCCGAGTCCGCGTCCATACCGGCGAATGCGGGCCCGAACGCAAAACAGGAGTTTGCCGATGACCCACCCCCGCCTGCACGCTGCGGCCGCACCGGACCGACCGGCCGTGATCATGGCTGACGGATCGCCCGGGCTGACTTACGGCGATCTGGAGGATCGGGCCAATCGCGGTGCGCAACTGATCCGATCGCTGGGGATCATGCGCGGGGACACCATCGCCTATTGGCTGCCCAATTGCCCGCAGGTGTTCGAAGTCTATTGGGCCGGGCAACGCGCAGGATGCTACATCACGCCGATCGCCAGCGGACTGACTGCGGGGGAGGCTGACTACATCGTCGGCAATTCCGGCGCGCGGCTGCTGGTCGTTTCGCCCGAGATCGCCGGTCTCGCAGAACTGCCGACGCGAGAGGGCGTGACAGTGCTGACGCTGGAGCAATGGGCGACGGCACTGGCTGCCCAGCCGGCTGGACCCATTGCCGATGAAAGCCCCGGCTTCCACATGGTCTATTCCAGCGGCACGACCGGTCGCCCCAAGGGCGTGCGAATGCCGCTGAGCGACGGAGCGGTGACCGAACCACAACGGACTGCGACTATGCTCGCCGAACGCTACGGGCTTGGCCCGGGCGCGGTCTATCTCTCCCCCGCGCCACTCTATCACGCTGCGCCGCTGGTCTACACCACCGCATGTCACCGCCTTGGTGCAAGTGTGGTGGTAATGCCCCGTTTCGAGCCCGAGGCGGCACTGGCGGCGATCGAGCATTACCGCGTCACACTGACCCAGATGGTTCCAACGATGTTCGTGCGGCTGCTCAAGCTGCCCGAGGCGGTACGAACACGATACGACCTGTCCAGCCTCCGCCATGTCGTCCATGCCGCCGCTCCATGCCCGGTGCCGGTGAAGCACGCGATGATCGAATGGCTGGGCCCGATCATCTACGAATACTACGCGGGTTCAGAAGGGAACGGCTCGACCGGACTGACCTCCGAGGAATGGCTGGCCAGGCCGGGATCGGTCGGCAAGGCGACCGTCGGCACGCTGCATATCTCCGACGATGCCGGCAACGAACTTCCGCCGGGGCAGCAGGGGGTGGTCTATTTCGAAGGCAGCACGGAGTTCAAGTACCTCGACGACGACGAAAAGACCCGTGACAGCCGCAATCCGCTGCATCCGACCTGGTCGACGCTGGGCGACATCGGCTACGTCGACGACGACGGCTACCTGTTTCTGACCGACCGCAAGAGCCACATGATCATCACCGGCGGGGTCAACGTCTATCCGCAGGAGGTCGAAAACCTGCTGGTTACCCACCCCCGAGTTGCCGATGCAGCGGTGATTGGCGTCCCACACCCCGATTTCGGCGAGGAAGTGAAAGCGGTGGTCCAGCCGCTCGACCCGGCCGATGCGACCGACGCATTTGCCGCAGAACTGATCGCATTCTGCAAGGCCCACCTCAGCGCGATCAAATGCCCGCGCTCGGTGGATTTCGATGATGCCCTGCCCCGTCTCGACAACGGCAAGCTCTACAAGCGGCTGATCAGGGATCGCTATCGAGAGGTACAACATGCCGAGTTGCCGCAGGAGTAAGGGAAAGCGCGACAAATTGAACGGCTGCTTCCGAATAGCTTAACTTGTCAAATGAGCTGCCGCTTTATCAGCTGAGCAGCCCTTCAGGCGGTCTGACTGTTGGCCAGTGCGGACCGGGCTGTAGTCCCGGCCAACACAAATTGCGATCAGAAGCAGGAAGGTGAACGGGGTTTCTTGCTGACGCACGCTGTCCCGCGCTGGAGCGCTCCCGAGGGTATAGCCTCTTTGTGCTGAACCGCTGACACTCTTGCCTCTCTCATTGCCGGCCGCCCGCTGGCGCACTTGCGCGCGCGGAGGGCGTCCGACTGCTTCGCGCCGTTGCAAGGGTCCCGTCTTTGATGGTAGCGCTGCGCAAGCGCAGCGGGAGATGAATTGGGCTGCACTGCAACCATTTTCCAGCGCATTTTTCGTGTTGGTAACGGTGCAGGTAGATGGTTAGCTTCTTCAATATAATTTTGATTGAATTTCAATATATTAGATGGAATGGTCGAATCCTGTCTCCCCGACCATCCTCTCAATCCAGGACAATCGCGCCACGCGAATGCCGGTGCGGCTCTAGCAGCGGCGCTAACGGCTATCGATGCGTGGCTGGATGAAAGCGCCGATGGTAGCGGAGGAGGCGCTATAACTTTCGTCTCAGGCAATTTCAGAGCGTCTCCAACTACTCTGTAAAATCAGCGATTTATCTTGTAATGTGTTCGTGATCGGTCGCCCTGAATCGCCTGAATTCCCGCTAAAATGTGGGAACGATTGTGGGACCAAGTACCCCCGTTTTTGGCGGTATGAATCCCTGACAGGGACTCGAACCTGATGGCGCTGACAGTGTTGAAAGTGAAGAACGCGAAGCCCGGCCGCCATGTCGATGGAAGGGGCTTGTGCCTGGTCGTAAAGCCCAGCGGCGCGCGCACCTGGGTGCTGCGCATGCAGTTGAAAGGCCATCGCCGCGACTATGGGCTGGGATCGGCGCATGATGTTTCGCTGGCAGATGCCAGAACAGCGGCAGCAGAATTGCGCCGCCGGGTTCGTGACGGCTTCGATCCTGTTGCCGAGCGGCGAAAGGCGCGCAAGGTCATTCCGACCTTCGAAGGCGCGACCCGCACGTGCCATGAAACCTTGGGTGACGGATGGAAAGACGGGCACCATGCCCGATGGCTGTCTGGCTTTGAACGCCACCTCTTCCCGCGCATCGGCAAGAAGCCGGTCGACAAAGTGGACAGTGCCTGCGTCGTCGAGGCGCTGTCACCGATATGGCTGGAGATACCGGAAACAGCGCGACGCTTGCTCCAGCGCATCGGCGTAGTGCTCGATTTCGCGCATGTCAAAGGCTGGGTGCCGGAAGAGGTATCGTTGCGTTCGGTGCGCAAGGGCCTGCCGCGTCAGAACGACAAGCGCGGGCACATGGAGGCAATGCCCTATTTCGATGTCCCGGCGTTGATGCAGAAGCTTGCTGCCGCTGCCCCGACAACCGGTCGCGACGCCTTGCGCTTCACAATCTACAACGCCGTGCGGTCCAACGAGACGCGCCTTGCGGTATGGACCGAGTTCGACCTCGAAAATGCGGTATGGACCATTCCTGCCAAACGGATGAAGGCGGGCGAAACCCACGTCGTGCCGCTTTCGGCATCGGTTGTGGCACTGCTGCGCAAACGCTGGAACGAGCGGACCAGCGATACGGGCTTGGTCTTTTCCAACGACGGCAAGAAGCCGATCAGCGACATGACCATGACCAAACTGCTGCGAGACGATGGCTTCGCCAGCATCACCGTGCACGGCTTCCGATCCACCTTCACGGACTGGGCCGCCGAATGCACCGACTTCCCCAAGGAGGTCGCCGACAAGGCCCTTGCCCACAAGCTGCCCAACAAGGTCGAAGCCGCCTACCGCCGAACCGATTTCTTCGAGAAGCGCCGGAGCCTGATGAAGCAATGGGCGGATTATCTGGGCAACAGCGCCCCGGCAGCGGATAAGGCGGCAGCCGAGCCTACTTCGGCTCGCGCTGCCGCATGACCAGTTTTTTCAGACTGGCAGTTGTGATGCGAGTCGACTTGCCGAGCTTGATGGCCTCAATCTCGCCCGACGCAATCAGCTCGTAGAGCTTGGTGCGACCGACGCCGATCATGCGTGCTGCCTCGTTGACCTTCACGCAGATCGGCTCGACCGAGGGCGGCGCTGTCACAGCGGCGCGCACTCATTACGGTATGCCACCGGATCATCGATCCAGCGGTTGACGGCGGATTCTCGCCAGCCCGCGCCGTGAACGCTGATCTTCACCTGCGACGGGAAAGTCCCCTCAGCGATCTTGCGGTACATGGTGGAGCGGGAGAGCCCTGTGCGGGCCAGAACGGTCTTCAGGCGAATGATTTTGTCAGTGTTGGACATGGGACTTGCTTCCATTCGTTGGCAGTTACTGGTCGCCCCTGACACGAGCATTGATCGTCCAATTGCTTGGCGCAAGCCGGTTTTTGAGCAGGCAGCCCCACATCGCAAACCCGGATAGAATGAAAGGGAGAAGGATAGGCACGGCTACGGACGGATAGGGAAGGTCACGGACGCCAACACCGTGCGGCCTGTTGCGGTGAAATATTTTGTCATCCACCACTAATATTTAGACTCTGACTTCCTTGTCGGCCTCTACGACGGAGATTTGCGCCACCACTGACGGCGTTTGCGCGCGAATCGCGCAGATATTGGTTCAGCTTGGCGCGCAATCGAGTTCTGGCCTTTCGAGCTGCCGATTGGCATGTTTCCCAGATGACCAATGCTTTGCCGATCCGACTTCCCTGGCCATCTGACTTCCCCGATGTTGTCATCCATACCGTTGTCCGCACCCGTGACAGGCATCCCGGCTACGCTGCCGCCAAGGCGGGGGATGCTGAGACGGCTCTCATGCTGGCATCCGATCTACTGTCGCTAGATGGGATAGTGGGTCTTCAGGAGATCATCGGCAATCGGCCCACTCTGCTCCTGCCGGTCGTGGCAGACGAGCTAACGGGCTTCAACGCGATCCCCGATGCGATGGCGCAGGTGTTGGGCAACGAACTTGGCACCCCCGTCATCGCCGGTGAAATCGTTCAGACAAACAAAGTCGGCCATACCCGCGCCCCGGCATTTCAGCGGCTGGTCACCCCGGCGATGTTCGAGGGGCACGTGCAACCGGGCGCAAATTATGTACTCGTAGACGATCACATCGGCCTAGGCGGCACGCTCGCCAACCTGCGCGGTTACGTCGAGGCACGGGGCGGTGAGGTCATCGCGATCACAACCCTGACCGAGAGCCGGGACGCACGCATAATTTCATTGCAGCCCGCAACCCGAAATGTGCTATGGGAACGGCATGGCCAAGCACTTGACGACCTCTGGCAAAGCCAATTCGGCTACGGGATCGACTGCCTCACGGAAGTCGAAGCCCTCAACCTATGTCGTCAGCACTCCGTTGCCGCCATCGAGGATTTCCTGGCTCAGGCAGCAGTCGAAGCACGTGGCCGAGGTCTCCAGACAGCGGTTGAGCCAAGCGACTGACTGAAGTTCGGTATTCCGCATTCCTTAGCCTTGCTGGCACCACGTTCCTTCAATTCGCATATTCCATGGTTGCGACACTGCAAGAGATGCCAAGTTAGTCTTGGTCGGCACACATGGCTTCCAAAACGGGGCACTCCGGCACGTCGTCGCCAGAACACTTATCGAGCGTCGCCGCCAATGTAGCCTCAATCTTTTGCAGGTCGGCAATTTTTGCACGAACGTCAGCAAGGTGCCCTTCGGTTCGCGCCATCACTTCGGCGCAGGTCTGCGTGCCGGTATCGGTCAGGGTAAGCAACGAGCGAATTTCGTCCAATGTGAAACCGAGATCGCGCGCGCGCAAAACGAACTGCAACCGTCGCACCAGTTCGGGCGGATATACCCGATAACCGCTGGCGCTGCGTGGCGGTGCAGGGAGCAATCCGACCTTCTCATAATAGCGGATGGTTTCGAGATTGCAGCCGGTTTTCCGGGCAAGCTCCGCCCGCAAGATGCCGCCTTGAGCGTTCATGAAAAAAGTCCTTGAGTCTGTAGTTGCTACAGAGCTTACACTGCGAATCATGAAACCGGAAGAAAGGACCCTTGCCGTGGCTTCGACGCCGGAACAAAGACACTCCCACGTCCAGCAACCCGCAAAGCCGGAACGGACTGACTTGCTCGCAACAGCGGCGCTCATCGGTGCGGGTCTGGCGTCTGCGTGCTGCGTGGTGCCGCTCCTGCTGGTGAGTGTAGGTATTTCCGGCGCGTGGATCGCCAATCTGACCGCGCTCGAACCCTATAAGCCCTATGTCGGAGCGGCGACGCTCGCCCTGCTCGGCTACGGCTTCTGGCATGTCTATTTCAAACCGAAACCACCCTGCGAAGACGGCACCTATTGTGCCCGTCCGGCATCGGCGCGGAACACCAAGATCGTTCTTTGGCTCGGCCTTGCTATCGTCATCCTCGCGCTCACCATCGATTGGTGGGCACCCTGGTTTTACTGAAAAGGAAACGCCCCATGAAGAAAATGATGTTGATGGGCCTGGCCGTGCTGGCAATTTGCGGCGGCGGTGTCGCCCTTGCGCTTGGAACTTCCACCCCTGATGGCCGATCAGCACAGGTGGCGGCGGCGGCAGAGCGGCAAGCAACCTTCGCCATTGAAAATATGACCTGCGCCACCTGTCCGATTACGATCCGGAAGGCGATGGAAGGTGTTGCGGGGGTAAGCGCGGTGAGCGTCGATTTCGCGGCCAAGACCGCGCGCGTCACCTATGATCCGCGCCGGACCAATGCGGCCCGGATCGCCGCCGCCTCGACCAATGCGGGCTATCCGGCTCGCGCTGTCGGGAACTGAAGAACGCGCCCGCCACACGGGAAGAGATTTCGTATGAACGTTTGTTGCAGCCGCTCCGGGCGGGACGGATTCGACGTGGCCGTCGTCGGCGCGGGATCGGCGGGATTCTCCGCCGCGATCACCGCCGCCGAACTCGGCGCACACGTCGCATTGATCGGGCACGGCACGATCGGCGGCACCTGCGTCAATGTCGGCTGCGTTCCGTCGAAGACGCTGATCCGCGCCGCCGAAGCGGTTCATGGCGGTCACGCGGCCACGCGCTTTCCTGGCCTCGTCGGCAATATCCGGCTCGACGACTGGACGCCGCTCATTCGAGCAAAGGACGATCTGGTCACCGGTTTGCGCCAGAAGAAATACGTCGATCTCCTGCCGGCTTATGACGGCGTGAGCTATGTCGAGGGCAAGGCCCGTTTTGTCGATGGTGCGCTGCTTGTCGGCGATGCGCCGATGAAGGCGGGCAAGGTGATCCTGGCAACCGGAGCGCGCGCCGCAGTACCGTCGATTGCCGGGCTGGAAAGCATTCCCTACCTCACCAGCACCACGGCGCTAGCGCTCGACCACTTGCCCAAGTCGCTGCTGGTGATCGGCGGCGGGGTGATCGGTGTCGAACTGGGGCAGATGTTCGCGCGGTTCGGCGTTGCCGTCACCATCTGCTGCCGCAGCCGCCTGCTTCCTGAACTGGACCCGGAACTGGGCCTGGGCCTTCAGGCCCATCTCGAAGCCGAAGGCATTCGTGTTTGTGCCGGTGTCGGCTACCAGCACATCGCGCAAACCGCTGCTGGCATCGAACTGGTTTGCGAAAGCCGCGGGTGCGACGGCCAGGGAAGTTGCAGCACCGTTCAGACCCTTGTTGCCGAACAGGTGCTGATCGCCACCGGGCGGCGGCCCAACAGCGATGGAATGGAGCTGGAAGCGCATGGCATCGCGCTCGACAAGCGCGGCGGGATCGTGGTCGATGACCATCTCGAAAGCTCGATTCCCGGCATCTATGCGGCAGGCGATGTCACCGGACGTGATCAGTTCGTCTACATGGCTGCCTATGGCGCCAGGCTGGCCGCGCGCAATGCGGTGAGCGGGAACCGGGATCGCTATGACAATTCGGCGATGCCGGTAGTGGTGTTCACCGATCCGCAGGTCGCCAGCGTCGGTCTCACCGAGACGGCGGCACGGGCGGCAGGGCTTGAGGTGAAGACCTCGCTGCTGCCGCTCGATGCAGTGCCGCGCGCGCTGGCCGCGCGCGATACGCGCGGCCTCATCAAGCTGGTGGCCGACAAGTCCAGTGATCGGTTGCTTGGCGGCCAGATCATGGCGCCTGAGGGTGCGGATTCGATTCAGACACTGGTGCTGGCGATCAAATACGGCATGACCACACGTGAGCTAGGCGGAACCATTTTTCCTTATTTGACCACGGTCGAGGGTCTCAAATTGGCTTCGCAGACGTTCGACAAGGATTTGACCAAACTGTCCTGCTGCGCTGGGTGATCTCCGACTATCCCTGTTTAGGACCCATTTAGCTTCCGTTGCCAAATTGGTTGTGCTGTGGCGAAGCAATCGCCAGTCGCCTATCTTACAATCTCGCTTTCGAAAGCCCGCTTACCCTTCCTCTTCCACAGCACCAGCGCCTGTTCGCGCTCCTCGCCCCGCAGCTTGGCCGCAACGGTGAGAAACGCGCCGTAAAGCGTGGCGCGATCATCATCGACCAGTTCGACCAAACCGGCCTTCACGACCAGGCCGCCCAGCTCGATCAGTTGCCGCGTGCGTTCGCGCCGCTTGACCTGCCATTCGCGCATGTCGGTTCGCGCCTTTCGTGCCTCAAGCCTATGCCGCGCCGCCGTCAAGCGGGAGAGTGCCGTCCGGCTGGTTTTGAGGTCCGTCGCCACGCCTGCGCGCCTTGCTTTGAAAGAAGGTAGCGCCGCGCTTGCGCCACGCCTCCTTCCTCTGGGCATCGCTGGTTTCTGCAATGACGAGCAGCGCACCAGCCAGCGTTTCAGCATCGGTCGCATCGGCTCCGGTAGCAATCACCAGTTCGCCGAGTTGCTGCACGCGGCGCTCCTTCAGTTGCCTCGCCTTGTCGGCGAGCGCCTTCAGTTCCGAATCAAAGTCACGGGGTTTGCGCATCGAAGTTCTCCATTAAGAGGCGATGCGCTGATGATAATATCGATGCTCACCCAATGCTGTAGAGTCGTCGAGACGGCCTGATACTGAATAGTCCCGAGCAGGATTTTATCATGGGAGGGCGCGCTTATACGTCGTGCCGACGTGCGCTTGGTGGCGTAGATGGATTGCCGTCATGGCGATCTTTCACCTCTCCGTCAAAATCATCAGCCGGTCGAGCGGGCGCAGCGCAGTGGCCGCCGCAGCCTATCGCGGGGCCGAGCGGCTGCACGACGAACGGCTCGACCGCGACCATGACTTCACCAACAAGGAAGGGGTCATCCATTCCGAAGTGCTGCTGCCGGAAGGTGCCCCGGAAGAGTTTGCAGACCGCGAAAAGCTCTGGAACGCGGTCGAAGCTGCCGAGAAACGAAAGGATGCGCAGCTATCCCGCGAGGTCGAATTCGCCATTCCGCGTGAGCTGACCAAGGAACAGGGTATCGAGCTGGCGCGGGAGTTTGCCGAGGTCGAATTCGTGGAAAAGGGCATGATCGCCGACCTCAATGTCCATTGGGATATCAGCGCGGACGGCCAGCCCAAGCCCCACGCGCATGTCATGCTCACGATGCGGGAAATTGGGCGCGAAGTCGGGAAAGACGGGTTCGGCGCGAAGGTGCGAGAGTGGAACAAGGCCGAGCTGGTGGAGCAGTGGCGCGAGCGCTGGGCCGAACACGTCAACCAGCGCCTTGCCGAACTCGATATCGACGCGCGGATCGATCACCGCAGCCTGGATGCGCAGGGTATTGCGCTGGAGCCGCAGGACAAGATCGGTCCCGCCGCGTCGCGCATGGGGGTGCGCGGGCTTGAGGCCGAACGGATTGAAGAGCACCGTGCTGTCGCGCAGCGCAATGGCGAGCGGATCATCGCCAACCCCGCCGTCGCACTGGACGCGATCACGCACCAACAGGCGACATTCACGGGCCGCGACCTTGCCATGTTCGTGCACCGGCACAGCGACGGGAAGGAGCAGTTCGATTTGGCGATGAGCGCGGTTCGCGGTTCATCCGACCTGATCACGCTGGGCAAGGACAGACGCGGCGAAGACCGTTTCACATCGCGGCAGATGATCGAAACCGAGCAGCGGCTTGGCCGCGCCTCGGAATTGCTGGCGGAACGTGAACGGCATCAGGTAGAAGAGGATGGCCGTGCAGGAGCGCTGGCGCGCGCTACGGAACGCGGGATGGTGCTATCCGGCGAGCAGCGCGCGGCGTTCGAGCATGTCACCGATAATCGCGGCCTCAGTGTTGTCGTCGGCTATGCCGGGACCGGCAAGAGCGCGATGCTGGGCGTGGCGCGCGAGGCGTGGGAGAGCGCGGGCCATATCGTTCGCGGTGCTGCGCTGTCCGGCATTGCCGCCGAGGGGCTGGAGCACGGTTCGGGCATTGTCTCGCGCACTATCGCCAGCCTTGAACATCAGTGGGGCCAAGGCCGCGAATGGCTCACGTCTCGCGATGTGCTGGTCATCGACGAAGCGGGCATGGTCGGCACGCGCCAGATGGAGCGCGTGCTGTCCCTTGCCGCCGATGCGGGTGCCAAAGTTGTCCTCGTCGGCGACCCGCAGCAACTTCAGGCCATCGAAGCCGGAGCCGCCTTCCGCGCGATCCATGAACGGCACGGCGGCGTCGAAATCAGCGAGGTGCGCCGTCAGCATGAGGGGTGGCAACAGGATGCAACACGGCATCTCGCCAC
>JAFEEP010000126.1 GCA_018241045.1 Pseudomonadota bacterium
AAGACCGTGACATGACGGGGCAGTGCATACTGGAAGCTGGCCTGACGCGGGTACTCCAGCGCAGCGGACGCGTCCACGACCAACGCGCCCGTCATCAGCGCGTCCTTCACCGCGGAGGCTCCGGCGTCACAAGCGTCACCCCTGACCGCGGTCACAGTGGCCGCATCATCGGTAGCAGCCCCGCAAAGCTCGAACAAGACGTCGCACTTCAGCTCGCCAATATGCTGCGAGAAGGCTGTGTGCCGGACCAGGTTGTGAGGCTTCACATGGTCCTTGTCGATGACCGACCACTGGCCCCAGCCGGCCCGGGTCCACAAGTTCAGCATGGCGCTGCCCAGCGAGCCTGCCCCAACCAACGCTGCACGCGGTCCTTCGACATGGACGCTGGACTGTTTGCGCGCCGCCGCGCTGTCCGGGAACTGCAGGACGCTCATCGGGAAGATGGGCTCGCTCTTCCATTCGTTCGCCGGTGCTCGCGCCAAAACAGACCCCTGGAGCTCGGCGAAGTACTTCCTGTCGAGCAGGTACAGCGCGCCCGTCTTGACGCCAAGCTCGCGCACATCCCCCACAATCAGGAAGGCCCGGCGGGAGACTTGCTGCACAGCTCCGCCGGCCTCCCGCACCAGCGGAATGTGCACGACGATGACCACGAAGGACTCCGCTGTGCCGGCTGGCACGCCAGCACTTCCGACGCCATCGCTCAAAGCGGCAATCAGTGGTGGCAACAGCTGCACGCCTCGTTGCGACAGCATGTCGGCGAGACCACCCAGGGTACCGGGATCGCGCTCGACGAATCCCTGGACCACGGGAGGCAAGGTCAACTCGATCAGCGAGGCCGAGCCCGCTGGCTCATTCCCGCCACCGCCGACAGGCCGCAAGAAGAAGGTTCCGCCACCGTCAGGTCTGGTCTTGCTACGTGCGACGGCCATCTTCATGCCGGCAGTGGCACGGAGGGCATCCAGGTTCCACGGGAGCACGAGTTCGTACTTCGAGGCGAAGAACAAGTGTTCCACGGGCTGGTCCGCAGGGTGCAACTCGCCCTTGGCGCTCTGCTCCAACCACCACTGGATGCGGCGCAGGAACCGTTGCGGCGTCCAGGTGCGCATCACCGTCCGGGTCGGGTCGAAGTAGAGGCACAGGCTGGCCGCGCCATCGCGCGTGCCGTGGTTCTGGTGCATCAACACCGGGAACGACTTGCGCAGCGCGGACACCTCGACCAGCGCCCCGGGGTCCTCGGGCACGAAAAGGGCCAAGCGCTCACGGTACTGAATGCCGGCAGGGTTCCTGGACGGCACCCCGTCGCACTCGACATCGACCACCAAGACCTCGATGGGCGGCACGCCCGGCACGGTGTGGGACAGCATCCGCACGAGCGTGAAGTCGCCCGCATCATGTACCGCCGCCACGAGCGCTCGCGCCCGAGGCAAGTTCAGCTGCCCGGGGTCAGTCAGTTCGCCGAAGCCGGCGATCTCGTGGAATTCCTCTGCCATCACCCGGCTCGCGACGGACGGCTGGCCACGATGGCGGGGGCACCAATCAGCGCCATCTTGGTCCACGACACGCCGCCTGCGGTCACATCGAACACCAGGGGCTCGGGCTTGGTAGCGTTGGGCTCCTCCATGGTCACCAGGAATTTGCGGCCCTTCACCTCCTTCAGGTAGCGCTCGTAGGCCTTGCGCGCCTGGATGTGGGGCGGCTGGATCTGGTCGTAGGACTCCTTCACGTCCACGACCGGCTTGCTGCAACTGACGATGTACGAGTCCTGCTTGCCCGCGAGCAGCAGTTCCCTCACCAGCGGCTTGGGCTCGGTTTCCTTCTCGCCCTTCACGTCGCTCAGCGACAGGTAGCTGCAATGGTGGGGAATGTTGAGCAGGTCCCAGGCCAGGCGGTCATCGTTCTTGTGCCACTTTGTGATGCGCACGATGTCCTCCAGGTCCTCCCAGTGGGCGTCGCCGATCTCCAGATAGTCGAAGGTGCTGGTGTCGGCCTGCAGCCTGACGTTGAACACCAGGGCGGCGGTGTTCCGAATCACGTCGCCGCCTTCGCAGTGCTTGATGAACGGCGAGTGGCAGAAGAACTCAGCGCCGTCCGCCGTCAGCGTGAAACCCGGCACCAGCGTGCCCGCGTCGACGAACAGGTGATCACGCGCGGTCGCGGGCTCGCCACGATCCTTGAGCTTCGGCACGAGCCAGTCCATCAGTGCCTGCGGCTTCGAGAAGACCAGAATGTCCTTGCCCTCCAGAAGGCGGTGACGCGCCTCCTGCCGCAGGATGACGAACTCATCACTCTGCTGGTCGTTGGTTGCGCTCTCCAGCACCATCGCGGCCGGAACCCAGAGCTGGCGGATCTTGATGCGATCTTTGCCCTGGTACTTCGCGGCATGCTGCAGCTCGAAGAACTCGGTGCTACCCATGATGTGGTCTGCGTCGGCGTGCGTGAAGGCCACGACGTCGAAGTAGTCACGCCCGGCAGCCTGCAACTCCTCCTTGAGCCGCTTCTTGAGATCGATCTCGGGCGTGTCCGCGCTTTCGGCGTTCGGGCGGTGGCAGAAGTCGAACAGGACGCGGCGCCCTTGGCTGAGGACAACCTGCGATGTGTCGCCGTTACCC
>JAFEEP010000127.1 GCA_018241045.1 Pseudomonadota bacterium
CGACGACGTGTTCGACAGCGGCCGTTCCGTAGAGGCGTTCCTGCGCGAGCTGAAGGCGCGGTGCCGCCACAATATGCCGCAAACGGTGAAAGTAGCCACGGTCTATTACAAGCCGAGCCGCAACCGCACGGCGCTGAAGCCCGATTTCTACGTTCACGAAACCGAGGACTGGCTGGTCTTTCCGCACGAAATCTGCGGCCTGACCCGCGAGGAAATCCGCGCGCACAAGCCGGGAGCGGATCTGATCCTGCGCGATCGGGACTAGGCGCTGCGCCGACTTCGCACTTGCGAAATTGCACCAATCGCGCGAAGGCGCGCGGGCTATGACCGATGACGCACTGCTCGCCGCCGCACAGGTTTCCAAGGCTTGGCCCTTTGAAGAGGCGCGCAAGCTGGTCAAGCGCTATCCCGATGGCAAGCCGGGCGGCGCGCCTGTGCTGTTCGAGACGGGCTATGGTCCATCCGGTCTGCCGCACATCGGCACCTTCCAGGAAGTGCTGCGCACCACGCTGGTCCGCCGCGCTTACGAAGTGCTGACCGGCGGTGCGCCGACTCGACTGGTCGCCTTCAGCGACGACATGGACGGGCTGCGCAAGGTGCCCGACAACATCCCCAACAAGGGCCTGCTCACCGCCTACCTCGGTCATCCGCTGACCCGGATTCCCGACCCCTTCGACAAGTACGAGAGCTTTGCCCATCACAACAACGCGATGCTGCGCGAGTTTCTCGATCGCTTCGGCTTCGATTACGAATTCGTCTCGTCGAGCCAGCTCTACAATTCGGGACAGTTCGACGATGCGCTGAAGGGCGTGCTGCGCCATTATCAGGCGATAATGGACATCATGCTGCCGACCCTGCGGGCCGAGCGCGCGGCGACCTATTCGCCGGTGCTGCCGGTGTCGGAAAAGACGCATCAGGTGTTGCAGGTGCCGATCGAGGTGGTCGATGCCGAGGCGGGGATCATCCGCTTCGACGATCACGGCGACATGGTCGAACAGTCGATCCTGGGCGGCAAGTCCAAGCTGCAATGGAAGGTCGACTGGGCGATGCGCTGGGTGGCGCTGGGCGTCGATTACGAGATGTGCGGCAAGGACCTGACCGATTCCGTGCGCGAGAGCGGCAAGATCGCCCGTGCGCTGGGTGGCCGCGCGCCCGAAGGGATGATCTACGAGCTGTTTCTCGACGAGAACGGTGAGAAGATTTCCAAGTCCAAGGGCAACGGCCTGACCATCGAGCAATGGCTGACCTATGGCAGCGAGGAAAGCCTGGGGCTGTTCCTCTACCGCGAACCCAAGAGCGCCAAGAGCCTGCACGCCGGGATCATCCCCAAGGCGGTCGACGAATACTGGCAGTTCCGCGAGAAGATCCCGGCCCAGGCGGTCGAGCAGCAGTTGGGCAATCCGGCCTGGCACCTGCTGCGCGCCAACGGCCAGGCGCAGGGCGAGGGCGAGAGCCTGGCGGTGACCTATGCCTTGCTGCTCAACCTGGTCGGCGTGCTCGGCGCAGCGGCCACGCGCGCGCAGGTCTGGTCCTACCTGGCGAACTACGTCGCAGATGCCGATCCGGTGAGGCACCCGGAACTGGACAAGCTGGTGACCACGGCGCTGGCCTATAATCGCGATTTCGTCGCCCCGACGTTGCAGCGCCGCAAGCCCGAAGCGAACGAGGCGCTGGCGCTTGCCGCGCTTGACGAGGAACTGGCCGCGACCAGCGACGACGCGACGGCGGAGGAATTGCAGAACATCGTCTACGAGATCGGCAAGGACCCGCACTACGGCTTCGAGCAATTGCGTGACTGGTTCAAGGCGCTCTACGAAACGCTGCTGGGATCGGCGCAGGGGCCGCGCATGGGCAGCTTCATCGCGCTCTACGGCATCGCCAACACCCGCAAGCTGATCGCCGAGGCGCTGGGCTAGATACGTCGCACGCCTGCGACCCATTCGCGGGCGATCTGTCTTGCCACCTCGCGTTCATCGCGTACGGCATTGGTTTCGTCCAGATCGCGCGAGACGATCAGCCAGTTGTGCGGGATCGGATCGAAAAAGCGAAAACCGCACAGGCCGGTGCGTGTCCAGACGACCGAACCGAATACCTCCATGCCGAACCATTGCAGCACGGCTTCGCCCTTGGCGGCGAGATTGGCTGCGGTCTGGACTCGCGCGCCAGTCTGGCTGAGGTCGGTCAGGATCACCTTGGCATCACCGTCGCGGGTGATCAGTCGGCACGGCAGGCGCAGCCGCAGTCGGCTTTGCTCCCTTCGTCCGCGTTCGATCATCGCCGCAACCCTTCCAATTTGGGCGCGGCACTAGCAGCGGCGTGGCTATCAGCTGGTCACGATGCGGGTAGGGGCAATTACCGGGGTTGGCTGCGCGCGATCCAGCGGTCGATCTTCGCCTCGAGGATCGGCAAAGGCAGCGCGCCCGAACCCAGCACCTGTTCGTGGAACGCGCGGATGTCGAAGCGCGGCCCCAGCGCGGCCTGCGCCTTGGCGCGCAGCCGCTGGATCGTCAGGGCGCCGATCTTGTAGCTGAGCGCCTGCCCCGGCCATGCGATATAACGCTCGACCTCGGCGGTGGCGTCGCTTTCGCCCATGCCCGAATTGGCCAGCATATAGGCGATAGCCTGTTCCCGGGTCCAACCCTTGGCGTGGATTCCGGTATCGACCACCAGCCGCATCGCCCGCAGCATCTCGTCGTCGAGCGTGCCCCAGTGTTGCACCGGGTCCTTGTAGAACCCCATCGGGTAACCCAGCGTCTCGGCATAGAGAGCCCAGCCTTCGACATAGGCGTTGTTGCCGCCGAAGCGCTGGAAATCGGGCAGGGTGCGGTCTTCCTGGGCCAGGCTGATCTGGAAATGGTGCCCCGGTGCGCCTTCGTGCAGGTAGAGTGTGGTGATCCCGCTGAGGAACCGGCTCGGCAGGTCATAGGCGTTGTAATAGAACACGCCGGGGCGGCTGCCGTCGGGCGAACCCTGGTTGTAGCTGCCGCCAGCCTCGTACTTTTCGCGGTATGCGGGATAAGCCTCGATCAACAGGCGGGTGCGCGGGGTGCGCGAGAAATACTGCGGGACCAGCGCGTCGACCTTCTTCGCCACCGCGGCAAAGCCCTGCGCCAATTCCTCGCGAGTCTTGGGGTGAAAGCGCGGATCGGTGCGGATCGTGTCGAAGAAGGACTTGAGATCGCCGCCATAGCCCAGCTCGCGCCGCACCCCGTCCATCTCGCCGTGGATCCGCGCTACCTCATCAAGACCGAGCTGGTGGACCTGTTGCGGATCGAGCGGCAGGGTGGTGTGCTGAAGGATTGCGCGGCGATAGAGCCCGCCGCCGCCCTTCATTGCCGAAATACCGACCTGTTCGCGCGCCGCGGGCAGGTATTCGTCATTGAGAAAATCGCGCAGGCGGTGATAGGCAGGATAGACCTCGTCGCGAACGGCGGCGCCATAGGCAGCGCTCAGTCGCGTCCGTTCGCCCGCGTCGATCCCGGCGGGGAAATCGCGAACCGGAGAAGTGAAGGGCGACTGGTCGACCGGCTGGGCGAGCAGGGCGTCGATCTGTGCGATCATGTTGAGCGTGGTCAGCCGCGATTCTACCACCCCGCTCGCCAGCCCTTCGCGAAACCGCAGCACGGCATTGTCGAGTACGATGGCAAAACCCCGGATCAGCGCGAGGTTGGCGCGATAGTCATCGGTGGTGTCATACTTCACCGCCCCGTCACGGGCGATCAGCGAGGGAAACTCGATATGCAGCCCGCCAAAGTGGTTGAACGGGCGCACCGCGGTCAGCGCAACGATATCGGGCTGGAGGTTGTCGCGCTCCTGTTTCTTGTCGGTGAGAAACGCATCGTAGGAGATCTGCCGCTCCTCGTTCAACTGGCGGCGGTCGATCCGGCGCAGCGCCGCCAGGCTGCGGTTCACCGAGGCGCGCTGGGCGCGCACTTCCGCGTCGGTGAAGATCTGGCGGAACATCGCGGGGTCGGGGGTGCCGCCGCGATAGATCACCGCCATCGGATCGAGCGCATCCTCGCGCCGCGCATCGTCGCGGAACAGCGCCATCAGCCGCTCGTTCTCGGCACCGCGCGCGACGACCCGTCCGGTCGCGGCTTGCGGCTCGGCGCTGGCAGTGCTGGTTATCGTCAATAGCAGCGCCACCCCCAGCGCCGCAAAACCCCCTGATTTCAAGTATTCCCCCATTGCCGTGTGCGGTACCATTTGGTGATGATGTATTTCGTTCCCCTTGTCACCGGCGTGCCAGCGTGGAGGGTGAACTGGTTGAGTGCGCCATCAGGCGTGGCGTTGTTCCAGGCGAGCAGAACCCCGCGTTGCGGCGGGATCGACAGGCCCAGGTTGATGAAGGCGGTTTCGCCGCCCTCCTCGACGTCGTTGAGATAGATCATCGCGGTAAAGGCGCGCTGCCCACCGCGCTTCGCCTCGGTC
>JAFEEP010000128.1 GCA_018241045.1 Pseudomonadota bacterium
AGGAGCTTGCCGCAATCATGCTCCACCGCCGCGGCAAGCGGCGCGCGCAACCTTTCGTCCATGTCGATTGTTCCGTGATCGGCGCAGACGGATCAGCCAGCAAGCTGATCGGCGAGTTCGACGGCGCCGGGCGGCGCCAGGGGCCCGGCCTGATCGAGGCAGCAAACCGTGGAGCCCTGTTTCTCGATGGCATAGACAAGCTCGATCTCGCGTCGCAGGCTCTGGTACTCAGTGCGATCGAGGAGCGGCAGATCCGTATCGGCAGCAAGGGAGAGGCCATCCCGGTCGATGCGCGGGTCATCGCAACGTCGCGCCAGGATCTGCGCGACGCGGTCGATCAAGGACAATTTCGCGAAGATCTGTATTATGCGCTCAACGTCGTCAGGCTGCGGATTCCCCCGTTGCGCGAACGCAAGGCCGATATCCCGCTGCTGTTTTCGCATTTCCTCGACGAGGCGGCGACCCAGCTGCGTCGTGATCCGCCGCGCATGAACGACAGGGTTCGCCGCCGCCTGATCGAGCACGACTGGCCCGGCAACGTGCGCGAACTGCGCAGCTTTGCCTACCAGACCCTCATCGGGTTCGATGACCAGGGCGATTCAGCCCACACCGCCATACGCCGCACCCTCGCCGAACAGGTCGAGCAGTTCGAGGCGGCGACAATCCGGGCCGCATTGGAGGAAACAGAAGGCAGCGCCAGCGAAGCGATGCAATTGCTGAGCTTGCCCCGCAAGACCTTCTACGACAAGCTCAACCGCCATCGTATCGACATCGGCGCCTTTCGCCAGCCAGGCGGCGTGGGTCGCAAACGAGGCAGATAGATCGTCAAAAGGCCGAAGACGACAAATCCCTGACCGGAAGCCGATTGCGACAGGTTTTTGTCAGCAATCCGTTTGCATTTCCAAGAGCCGAGCAAACTGAGCTTACTTTCCGGGAGCAGGATAAAATGAAAACCCTTCGCAAGCGCGCCAGCACGCTGCTGGCTTGCAGTTCGGTCCTGGCCGTGCTCGTGGCCACGCCGGTCCAGGCCCAGACGAGCGAAGAGCTTCGCAGTGAGGTGGCACAACTCAGGGCGCGGATCGACCGCCTCGAAGCCGCGCTTGCGGCCCAGGAAACCCACCCGCAAACTTCGGCTTCGTTCGCCGCGCCCGCAGACCCCGCACAGCCGGTCACCGCCGCCACACCCGCCCTTGCTGCCGCGCCCCCGTCCGCGACCAAGCGCCTCAACGTCAACGGCGACGTGCGGGTACGCTATGAAAGCAACTTCGGTCGCGATGCCGTGCGCAATCGTGATCGCGGAGTGGTTCGCGGTCGGCTCCGCGCCAGTTACGCGGTCAATTCCTGGCTGACTGCTGGCGGCGAACTCAGCACCGGCGATCTCAATGATCCGAACTCCACCGACGTGACCCTGACGCGCTTTGCCGACGACCTCAGCGTCGGCCTGAGCCAGGCTTACCTGCGCGCGCAGTTCGGCAACCTAACGCTGACCGGGGGGAAGATGCCGCAACCTTTCGTCCGCACCGAGCTGACTTGGGATGGAGACGTCAATCCGCAGGGGCTGAGCGCATCTTACAAGGTCGCGCTGCCCGCCGGGGCCAGCGTCAGGGCCAACGCGCTTTACTTCCTCGTCGACGAAGCGTCGAATGCCAAGGATAGCCGGATGATCGGCGGACAACTGCAGTTCGAAACCGCGGCGTCGAACGCGATCAAGCTGGAGCTTGCGGCCGGCTATTATGACTATGACCTCGGCACCGTCGCCGGGGCCGACATCGGCGATTTCCGTACCAACCGCTTTGCCGGCAACCAGTACCTCTCGGACTTCAACCTGCTCGACGTGGTTGGCGCGGTCCAGTTCAACGGCCTTGGCGAAAGGTGGCCGGTCCGCGTGGTCGGCAATTATGTCCACAACTACGGGGCGACCACCGATCAGGATACCGGCTACGGAGTCGACCTCTATCTCGGGCGCGGCAGCAAGTTGGGCGACTGGCGTTTCGGCTATGGCTATGCCCAGACCGGGGTGGACGCAGTTCTTGCGGCCTTCAGTCATGACAACACCGACCTTGCGACCAACTATATACAGCACACGCTGCTGGTCGACTATGTCGTGAGTCCGGGGGTGACACTCAACGCCACCTGGTATCGCTACAAGCAGAAGTCGCTGCTGTTCACGCCAGGCTTCGCGGATTGGGCCAACCGCGTTCGGCTGAATATGCTCGCAACCTTCTAAGGGCGCACCCACTACCGCAAGAACCGCATCTGGCCCACACTCCCCGGCCCGGCACCTGGTTGCGGGTGTCAGGCCGGGTGAGCGGCGCCGGTTCTGTCGTGCTGCCGCTGCCTCTAGAGGGCAGCGAACCGGACCACGACCCTGAGGCCCGTTCCGGACGCTGGCGTAAGCAGTTCGATCGTTGCGCCAATCGCTCGTGCCAGGCTGAGCGCAATCGACATGCCAAGGCCGCTGCCCGGCGCATCGACGCTGCGCCCCAGGCGGGTAAATCGGTTGAACACCCGCTCGCGGTCAGCCGGCGCAATTCCGGGACCATCGTCCTCGATCACCACGATCGCACCGTCGACTGTCACACTTACCAACCCGCCTGGACGATTGTAGCGCACCGCGTTGTCCATCAGGTTGGCGAGCAGCTCGCGCGCCAGTTCCACGTGGCCGCGCGCGACAGCCGCACCCCCGGCATCCTCAAAATGCAGTTCGATCCCCGTCTCGACCGCCACTGCGGCGGTATCGGCGGCAACCGACGCCGCAATCGCATTGAGATCGATCTCACCCAGCTCCAACGCTTGCGGTCCGGCAGCATCGGCCCGGGCCAGCGCGAGTAGCTGTATCAACAGGTGCCCCAGGCGACGACTCGCCTCGTCAATGTCGTCGATCGCCGCCTTCGCCGACGTGCTGCCCGGCCTGGTGCTGCGCAGCAACCCGACGTGCGTGCGCAGGATCGCCAGCGGAGTCCGCATCTGGTGCGAGGCATCCGCCGTGAAGCGGCGCATTCCCTCGATCGCGGAATCAAGACGGCCAAGCATCCGGTTGAATGCATCGACAAGTGAACGCAATTCACTTGGAACCTGCGTAGTGTCGAGCGGCGCAAGGTCGGACGGCGCCCGAACGTCCAGTTCGCGCCGCAAGGTTTCA
>JAFEEP010000129.1 GCA_018241045.1 Pseudomonadota bacterium
CGCCCACCCTGACATGGTATCTCGCCCGGCTGTTCATCGGTCGCATCCTGGGTGTGCTGGTGCTGCTGGTCCTGGTGCTGCAGGCGCTGCAACTCCTGTCGGAAAGCGGCGACATCCTGGCCGTTCCGGGTAACGGCCAGGCCGAGATCTGGCGTTACGTCCAGCTCAACGTTCCCCAGTTGATCGCGCGGTTCCTGCCCTATTCGGTGCTGCTGGCAACGCTGTTCACCTTCTGGCCGCTGAACCAGAACAGCGAGGTGATCGCGATGCGCGCTGCGGGCCTCTCTGCGCATCAGGTTCTCGCGCCACTGATGCTGACGGCGGCGGTGGTCAGCCTGGTCAGCTTCGCGTTCAACGAAACCGTGGTGGCCCGTGCAACGGGCACGCTCAAGGTTTGGAGCGAGCTGCGCTATCATCCGATCCCCAAGCAATCGGGTTCGCGTTCGAACGTCTATCTGAGCGACGGGACCAACATCCTCGCCGCGCGCACGGTCAGCGGCAGCGGCGCAGCAACGGTGATGGACGACGTCACTTTCTATCGCCGCGATGCGGGGGGCATCGTGATCCAGCAGTTGCGCAGCCCGCACGCCAGCCATGCCAGTCCGGGCTGGAAGTTGCAGGCCCCGACCGACTTCACCGTCGCCGCCACGGCGACGCAGAAGCTGGGTGATGTGGTGGTCGCACAATCGGTTACCCCGGCGCAGGTCGCGATCAGCCGGATCGACCCGGATGGCGAGAACATCATCTCGCTTGGCCGCAAGATCGACGCGCTGCGCGCCGCGGGGCGCCGCACCGACGAACTGGACGGCAAGTGGTGGCACAAGCTGTCGGGCCCGCTATCGGCCCTGCTGATGCCGCTGCTTGGCTCGGTTGCCGCCTTCGGCCTGGCCCGATCGGGCCAGTTGCTGGTCCGTGCGGTGGTCGGCATGGCGCTGGGCTTCGCCTATTTCGTGGTCGACAACGCCGCCCTGGCGATGGGCAACTTCGGCGGATACCCCCCGCTGATCGCGGCGTGGGCACCATTCTGCCTGTTCGCACTGGTCGGCGAGACGGTGCTGATACGCACCGAGGAGTGACGCCTTAGCGCATTCGCATCGTGCTTTTTGCCAGCCGCGCCAGCAGCGGGAACAGGCCGGGATAATTCGCCCTGTCGTAAGTCGATCCGGTGCCAAGCTGCGCGCTCAGGCGGCGGTGGGCCGTGGGGAGCGCATGATAGGGCAGCGACGGTAGCAGGTGGTGCAGCGCGTGGTAGCGCAGGCCGACCGGTGCCCACAGTTCGGCCCATATCCCCGGCGGGGGGACATTGACCGAATCGAGATACTGCGCGGTGACGGTCATCGCCTCACCCTCGTTGACCCACAGGTGCGCAACCAGGGTGCGGACCTGGTTGAACACCGCGGTGGCCGAAACCACCGCCAGTGCGATCAGCAGCGGACGCCAGCCCAGCCACAGGGTCGAGGCGAGCAGCAACCACGACCAGACCGTGACCCCCAGTTCCTGCCAGAACACCATGCGGGCGAACGCGCCTTCGGGCGGACGGCGGCGGAAATCGGGGTTGATCGACAGCGCGCTGGCGCGTTCCCACACCAGTTTGCGCAGCGGCGGGATCACCACGCCCAGCGGAACGAGAATCGCCGAGCGGATCAGCAGGCCGATCGGCAGAAGCAGCGCGACCAGCGCGAAGACCGGCAGGCTCCACGGCTTCATCAGCGCGAGCGGCAGGTATTCGGGATCTTCCGCCGTGCCATAGCGCGTCCGCGCGTGGTGCAGTGTGTGGACCCCTTCGTACATGAACGAGGGGGTGAGCATCGGAATGCCGACCAGCACGTTCCAGGCAAAGCGGAACCCCGGCAGCGCGGTGCGGTGGATATGGGTCAGTTCGTGGATGAACAGCAGCGCGCGGTAGAGCGCCAGCACCGCCACGGCCGCGCTGGCCAGTGCCGCCCAGGGATTGCCGAGCAGGATCGCGCCCGCGATTCCCGCATAGCCCAGCGCCGCCGAAATTAGCATATCGGGCCAGTAGAGGCCGCGCTTGGCGACCGAAATGTCGCGCGTCAGTTCCACCGCCGCGCGCAGCATGGCCATGTCGTCGGGAATCGCCGCGATCCGCTGCGCCGTCGAAGGCGCGTCCTTGGCGACAATCGGTTGATAAAGGCTCATTTCCGAAAAAATCCGCATTAATTCCACTGGAACGCGGTAGCCTGCGGCGACCTGTTCACAATTTCGCCGAAATGGGACGCCAAGGCACGCTTGACAAGCCGAACCGCCCAATCGCAGTGCGCCATTGCACCCCAACAAAGGCATGATCGTGGCAAAAGCAGACCTTTTTATCGCGCCGGTATCGACCAAGGCCGACCGGACACAATTCGTCGACCTCGCCTATCACCTCAATGCTGGCGATCCCGCCTGGGTGCCGCCGCTGCGGATGGAGGCGATGGAGCTGGTCACCCCGGGCAAGAACCCGTTCTTCGACCACGCCGATGTCCAGCTGTTCCTTGCCCGCCGCGGCGATGCGGTGGTGGGGCGCATTTCCGCGCACATCGATCATCTTGCCGTGGCCCAACCGCCCGAACAGGGCATGGGGCCGGGCACCGGCAACTGGGGCCTGCTCGAGGCCGAGGACGAGGAAGTCGCCCGGGCCCTGATCGCCAAGGCCGAGGACTGGTTGGGCGCCAAGGGCATGACCCGCGTGCTCGCCCCGCTGTCGATGTCGGTGTGGGAGGAGCCAGGCCAATTGACCAAGGGCTTCGATCATTCCCCCACGGTGATGATGGGCCACCAGCCCGAACGCTACCAGCACTATATCGAGGCGCTGGGCTACGCCCCCGCCAAGCTGCTCAACACCTATGAGCTGGACATCACGCAGCAGTTTCCGCCGCTGATCCAGCGCATCGTCCAGTCGGGCGAGAAGAATGCCAAGATCCGCATCCGCAACGTCGACAAGAGCAAGTTCGATCAGGAAGCGGCGCTGATCCTTGGCATCCTCAACGATGCCTGGTCGGACAACTGGGGTTACGTCCCCTTCACCGACCGCGAGATCGCCTATGCCGGCAAGAAGTTCAAACCGATCGTCCGCGAAGACCTGATCATGATCGCCGAATACGAAGGCGAGCCGGTGGCCTTCATGATGACCCTGCCCGACCTCAACGAAGTGTTGAAGCCGATGGGGGGCAAGCTGTTTCCGTTGGGCTGGATCAAACTGCTCGCCTGGCTACGCAAGCCTCGGGTGCGGACCATGCGGGTGCCGCTGATGGGCGTGATCAAGAAATACCAGTCGAGCCGCCTGGCCAGCCAGCTGGCCTTCATGATGATCGAGTTCATCCGCCGCAATGCAATCAGCCGCTATGGCGCGACGCGCGGCGAGATCGGCTGGATTCTGGACGACAACCAGGGAATGAACGCGATCGCCGAGGCAATCGACAGCCACGTCAACAAGGAATACACGATCTACGAGAAGACGCTCTAGGGTCCGGCCAGCGTCTCTCACGTCGGGGTTCATCCATGGAACACCTCCCGCCCCTGAACCATGAAAGCGCATCCGATCGCGCCGCGCAGCAGGTGCGCCTGCTTTCGGCGGTGGTCCTGATGCTGGGCATCGGGCTGTTCCTGGCCCTGCCCTTCGTGCTGTCAATCGGGGCGGTGGTATTCCTGCCGCTGACGGCCGCGCTGGTCCTCTCGATCATTTTCTCGCCGCTGGCCGACCAACTCTACCGGCTCGGCCTGCCGAACCTTCTCGCCTCGTTCCTGGCCCTGGCGATCTGCCTCATCGCGCTAGTGGCGATGCTCTCGGTCATCCTCCAGCCCGCAATCGACACTTTCGGCCAGTTGCCATCGATGGCCCAGCGGGTCGCCCAGCGCATTTCGCAACTGCGCGGCAACCTGGGCTGGATCAACGAGGTCAACAAGCAACTCCTGCGCCTTGCCGGGCACAATCAGGCGCGCGAGGTGGTTCTCGCCGGTCCGAGCGTGATCGAGCAATTCGTCTTCGCCACACCCGCCGTGGTGATCGAGGCGCTGGTCACCGTGCTGATGAGCTTCTTCCTGATCGAATCGCGTCTGCGAATGCGCCAGAAGCTGACGCACGATCGCACCCCCGGCCACGCCGGACTCAAGGCGGCGCGGGTGATGCGCGAGGTGCAGGATCTCGTCGCCTCCTACATGATGACCGTCGGGATGATAAACCTGGGGGTCGGAGTGATCGTCGGGGTGGCCGCCTACCTGCTGGGCCTCGGCGCACCGCTGATGTGGGGCGGCCTTGCCGCGACGCTCAACTTCCTGCCCTATCTGGGGCCGCTGGCGATGATCATCATCCTCTCGCTGTTCGGGCTTGGTACCGCGGACACCGTGCTGCAAGGCATGGTCCCGGCCGCGCTTTACCTGTGCCTTCACGCGGTGGAGGCGAACCTGGTGACGCCAACCGTGCTGGGCCGCCGCTTCACCCTCAACCCGGTGATGATCCTCGCCGCGATCAGCTATTTCTACTGGATCTGGGGCGTGGTCGGCGCCCTGCTGGCGATGCCGATCCTGCTGGTCATGACCGCGCTGTTCCACCACGTCGGCCGACCCAACGTGATCGGCTTCATCTTTGGTGAACCGCTGTTTCCCGAAGACGAGCCGGAGCCTGCCTAATCCGCCTCATGCCCGCGATCGACCGCAGCGGTCACCGCCACATCCGCGGTGACATTGCCCAGGGTGCGCATGATGTCGGGCAGCACTTCTACCGCGACCAGCAGGGCAAGCGGCCCGACCGGCACCCCCATCGCCAGCGCGATCGGACCGACTGATACGACGAAGCTGAGCGTTCCCGGAAGCGAGACCGAGCTGAGTGAAACGAGGAACGCCACCAATACCCCCGCTCCC
>JAFEEP010000012.1 GCA_018241045.1 Pseudomonadota bacterium
ATGGCACAGATTTGAGGTTGTGATTTAAGGAGGGTTGGGGCTTCGTCGTAGTGACGAAGGAACGAATCTATGGACGCCTCCCGCGCAAGGTAATTTCTCGATGTTGCTCCGGCATTGGATGCGTGAATCTATCCGGCCTATTGATCGAGGCAGACTTGCCCCTGGCCATGATGGGAATCCGCTCGTTTCAGTGCCTTTTAAGATGAGCGGCCTCGAAGGCCATCGTTCCTTGCAGGCTGTGAAGCGGCGGTCCGTGCCGTTACACCATCAAGTCTTCCACCTCGCATTCGTAACTTCTGATCAGACTGCGGCCCGCTACCGAACGGTCAGGCCATTTTGTAGCTTTCGCCGCTTCGCAACATCGCCCAAGCCATGCGAGCAGTCTTGTTCGCCATGGCGACGAGTGTCTTGTTGTGGCCTGCCCTTGATTGCAGTTCCTGCGCCCATTTTGAACGCCGATCGTCATGCTTGGCGATCCGCAGCAACGCAGACCGTGCACCATGAATCAGCTGGCGCCTCAGGTAGTGATTGGCTCTATTCCCGATACCACCGAGCCTCGGCTTGCCGCCGGTCGTGTATTGTCGCGGAACCAGTCCAATCCAGGCAGAAAGGGCTCGGCCCGATGCGAAGTGTCGGCCATCATCAATTGCGGCGATTAGGGTGGTTGCAACAATCGGTCCCACTCCGGGTAGCGTAGTCAGGCGTTTGCAACGCTCATCCTCCCGGCAAATCTCAGCCAGCATGTCATCGAGAGCTGAGACTCTGGCATCCAGGCCGCGATACTCCTCGGCCAGCATCAGGAACAGGTTCTTCGCCAGATCCGACAGTTCGGCGGTCTCGACCATCTTGTCGATCTGCAGCCGGAAACGGGATGCACCTACCGGCATAACGACACCATATTCGGCCAAAAGGCCACGAGTGTGATTGATCAGCGCGGTGCGCTGCACGATCAGTCTGTCGCGTGTTCGGTGTAGGGCTTGTAGATCCTGCTGCTCGACACTCTTCAACGGCACGAACCGCATCGTCGGCCTGTTGGCAGCTTCGAAAATGGCTTCGGCATCGACCGCATCATTCTTAGATCCCTTCACGAATGGCTTCACGAAGCGCGGATGGATCAGGTGTACCGTGTATCCCTGCCCCTCGAAGACCCGTCCCCAATGGTGCGAACTGGCGCAAGCCTCCATCGCGACCGATCGCGGTTGCAACTTGATCACTGCATCGGACAACTTTGCCCTGCTGACCTTACGCGAAACCACTTCGCCATCGCCAGTGATCCCATAGATATGAAAGGACTGCTTGCCCAAATCGATCGCCAACATTTGCATGTGATGAACTCCTCGCCTCGGTCGCTGCGGCAATATGCTCGGCCTGATTGCGGGAGGCGTCCATCCCATAAGATGAAGCCCCAACCCTCCTCGAAAAAATCGCCTGCGAAGGCCCCTGCCGAGCGGGTGGTAAAGGATATCCGGCGTGCAACCCGGCGGCATTTCTCTGCCGAGGACAAGATCCGGATCGTGCTCGAAGGCCTGCGCGGCGAAGACAGCATCGCCGAGCTGTGCCGCAAGGAAGGCATCGCGCAGAGCCTGTACTACACCTGGTCAAAAGAGTTCATGGAAGCGGGCAAGCGGCGGCTGGCCGGTGACACCGCCCGTGCCGCGACCACCGGCGAGGTGCAGGACCTGCGCCGCGAGGCTCGTGCGCTCAAGGAATGCGTTGCCGATCTGACGCTGGAAAACCGCTTGCTCAAAAAACGTATGGCCCGCCCCGTTTGCAAGGGGGATTTTGAGATGCTCTGATCAGTCTGCGTCAACGTATACGGTCTCATGGGCGAACCCATGGCCAAGATGGACATCCTCACGTCTGGAGCCGCAATAAAGACGCCGGCAACGAGTGCCATTTTTTTGGCCGGGCTTTCCAGACGCCGATCGACTGTCAGGCCATCTGTACGATCCTTCCTGCAAACATCGTTGGCCTATGCACGCAGATGCGCGCAACCGATCCGGCTATGCCGCGACTGGATAGCCGCGTTCGAAAGTCGCTCCCTTGCGAAGGGCTGCCCAAGCAATCCGCGCCAACTTGTTGGCCAGTGCGACGACGATGGCATTGCGGTGGACTCCTCGCTCGATCATTCCTGTCAGCCAGCGTCCCAGCGGGGTCTCGCTGTGCGCCAGAGATGGCAGCGCTGCCCGGGCGCCGTGGATGAGCAAAGTGCGCAAGTAGGTGTTGCCACGCTTGGAGATGCCGAGCAGCCGCGGCTTGCCGCCGGTGGTATGTTGCCTGGGGACCAGGCCGAGCCAGGCACCGAGGTCTCGCGCCTTGGCAAAGCTTCTGGCATCGCCCACGGCTGCAATAAGCGCGGTTGCGTTCAGCACCCCGACGCCGGGAATGGATGTGAGCCGCCGGGCAGCCGCATCATTGCGAGCCAGTTCGACGAACTCGCCGTTCAGAGCTTCGATCCTGGCATCGAGTTCGCGCCATTCGGCCCGCAGTTCGCCTACCAGCCGGCGCAGACGCGGCGACAATGTCGTATCCTCAGTGGCCAGCATGGCATCGATGCCGAGTTCCAGCTTGCGCCGCCCGACTGGGAACATGGTTCCGCGCTCCAGCAGGATCGCTCGCAACTGATTGATCAGGCTCCTGCGCTCGGCCACCAGGCGAGACCGCACTCGGTGGAGCGTCTGGATGTCCAACTGCTCCTGGGTCTTGAGTTCGACGAAGCGCATCGTCGGGCGCGAGGCTGCCTCAGCGATCCCCTCGGCATCACGATCATCGTTCTTCTGCGCTTTGATGTACGGGCGCACGTACTCGGGAGACATCAGTCTGATCTCGTGTCCCTGCGCGGCGAAAACGCGCCCGAGGTTATGGGCACCGCAACACGCTTCCATCGCCACCACGCACGCGGGAAGCTTGGCTACGTAGTCGATCAGCGTCTGGCGGCGCATCGACCTGCGCACGACGACAGCACCTGCCGCATCGACGCCGACCACGCTGCAGGCATTCTTGCCCAAATCAATGCCAAGGATCACAATAGACATCGGTCCGCTCCTTTCCTCTTCAAGCACCGGCATCATATCCGATGCCGGGGAAAAGGGGCGGGCCATCCCATAAAGCATGATCGCGGATGGGGGCGTCGACGAATGAGGTATCCCGCATCCGAAAAGCTTGAGATCATCAGGATGGTCGAGCAGTCGCACCTGCCCGCCAAGCGCACGCTGGATCAACTCGGCGTCGCCCGTCGGACGTTCTACCGCTGGTACGATCGCTATCTCGAAGGCGGCCCGGAAGCGTTGGAGGACCGGCCCTCGGCGCCGAGCCGGGTGTGGAACCGCATCAGCGACGACATCCAGAACCAGATCGTCGAGATGGCACTGGATCAGTCCGAGTTGAGTCCCCGGGAGCTGGCGGTGCGCTTCACCGATGAGAAGTGCTACTTCGTGTCCGAAGCCGCGGTTTACCGCCTGCTCAAGGCCCATGATCTGATCACCAGTCCGGCCTACGTCGTGATTAAGGCTGCCGATCACTTCCACACCAAGACCACCCGACCGAACGAGATGTGGCAGACCGACTTCACCTACTGTGCGCCTCGTCCCGGATGGTCCGGGGTGCGTATGACTGGAATGCAAAGGAGAAAGGAGGAATTGAACGAATGCCTTGTCCTCTGCTGTGAGGGGGCATGAGCCCAAGCGGCGGTGACCTGCCGTCAACTGGCAGGGTGACGTAGCCCGCAGGTAAAGGGGATTGAGGCGAAGCCGTTACGCCGAGATGGTCCCCGAGGCTGTAGCGCTGGAAGGTTGAGGAACACGAACCGGTTAATCCGCATCCGAGGGCTGAAATGTCGCCTTCGCCTACACGGCTTAACAGGCGGAATGCTGATGATGGCGCCGGAGACGTATGTCGGCGACATCCGAATGTGGCCGGAAATGTAGCCCGTCCGCATGGAGCCATGGAGAGAATGCAGCCAGGCCATGGCATCGGCATCGACTTGCGGGACGCAAGGACAAGGACTGCGACCGGCAGCCTCCCCAGCGCGCGAAAGTCCAGCATATGAACGAGGGAAGGCATGATGGAATGCCAAGGGAGTTGGCCCCGATGTCCACCATGCTGGCGGAGTCCCCGTAGTAGTCCGCGACAGGGAAAGCCTGTCACATGGCAAAGGGGGACAGTTCAATCAGCTTGAAGTGCAAACTACCTGACCAAACGAGGTGAAGACCTTTGATAATCAGCGAAATGCAGCACAAGCTCGCGACGTGGGCCGAGAGCGACCAGAACCGCAAGTTCGATCGCCTTCTCCGGCTCATTGCCGATCGGGCGTGGCTTACCGAGGCGGCTCGGATCGTGCTGGCGTCGAGTGGCGCCAATACGCCGGGCATCGACGGAATGGACAAGCGACGGATGCAGGCCGTACTGGCAGAACAGCTGGCCAGTCTGCGAACGGACTTGCTGACGGGGAGTTATCACCCGCAGCCGGTCAGGCGAATCTATATCCCGAAAGCCAATGGCAAGAAACGACCACTTGGTATCCCGACCCTGAAAGACCGCATCGTCCAGCGCGCGATGCTGATGGCCATGGAGCCGATCTGGGAAAGCGACTTCCATCGCCTCTCCTACGGCTTCAGGCCGGAACGCAGCGTGCATCACGCTGTCCGGACCGTGAAGATACAGTTGCAGGATAGTGGTGCCGGAGCGCGGGGCCGCTGGATCATCGAAGGTGATCTGGCGAGCTACTTCGATACGGTCCACCACCGGCTTCTGCTTCGCTGCGTTCGGCGGCGAATCCGGGATGATCGGTTTGTTGATCTGCTCTGGCGATTCCTGAAGGCGGGCCACGTCGACCGTGGCCTGTTCGTCGCCTCAAGCGAAGGTGTACCGCAAGGCGGCGTGCTGTCGCCGCTCCTGTCCAACATCATGCTCCATGAGTTTGATGCGTGGCTGGAGGCGAAATACCTGAGCGACAAGGCGCGAAAGGATCGCTGGGCATGAACTTCGGCATCCAGCAGGGGCGCCCCATCACGGTTCGCGAGAACCGGCAATGGAAACCTGCTGTCGCCTACTGCCGTTACGCCGATGACTTCGTTGTCATCGTCAAGGGCACCAAGGCACATGCCGAGGCCATCCGCGAGGAATGCCGGGCCTTTCTGGAAGACGACCTGAAGCTGACGTTGAATATGGACAAGAGCCATATCACCCACGTCGACGACGGGTTCGTGTTCCTCGGGCACCGGATCATCCGCAGGCGGGGATCGAGCGGACGCATGTCCGTGGTCTCAACGATACCCAAGGAGAAGGCCAAGACCTTCGCTCGCCGATTGGTCGAGGCACTCTCCGGCAATCATGAGGTTGCCGCGGTGGACATGATCGACAGTCTGAACCGCCAGCTGGCGGGATGGGCTGCGTTCTACAGGTTCACCGACTTCACGGCGCGCACATTCCGGCGCATCGACACCGTCGTGTTTTGGAAAATGGCGCACTGGTTGGCGCAGAAGTACCGGTCCCGTATCAAGCCTTTGATGCGTAAATGGTACCGCATGCCGGAAACCGGCCAATCGAAGGCGTGGCTGGTCTACGGTCGAAGCAATCAGGGCAATGCCGTCGGCAAGGCGCTGCGACGACTGGTCACAAGCCAGAAGATGCAGTTCCGGTGGCGGAATCCGGAGCGAAATCCCTACATCTATCGGGACGAGCTCCGAAACACCGTCACCTCCCGCTATCGTGATGTCGCCATGGCCTTGGGCCAAGGTTGAATAGAGAGCCGTATGCGCTGAAAGGTGCACGTACGGTTCGGGGAGGGGAAGCGCTTATGCGCTTCCTACTCCACTCCCGATGCGTCGGGGCTTCCTGTACCTAGTCGCGATCATGGACTGGGCAACGCGCAAGGTGCTGGCCTGGCGGCTGTCGAACACGATGGACGCCGGTTTCTGCGTTGCGGCACTGGAGGAGGCGCTGGCCCGCTACGGCAAGCCCGAAATCTTCAACACCGACCAGGGCAGCCAGTTCACGTCGCAGGCCTTCACCAGCGTGCTGCGCGACGCCGAGGTCCGTATCAGCATGGATGGCCGGGGGCGGTGGATGGACAACGTCTTCATCGAGCGCCTCTGGCGATCCTTGAAGTATGAGTGCGTCTACCTCCACGCCTTCGAGACCGGATCGGAGCTGAAGGCTGGTCTTGGCCGATGGATCACCTATTACAACACTCAGCGTCCGCACTCGGGCCTGGCCGGGAAAACCCCGGTGGAGGCATATCGGCGGATCGGGCAATCAGATCATGGGGGGCATGCCCCCCATGATCTGATGATCAAAAAGGCGGCATAACGACAACCGGGATTAGCTTAACTCAGCCGCCAAACTGTCCAAGAAGGCGGGACCACCTCAATATCCGATACCTTTAGTATCGTATTCGGCAGTGACATACAAGATGAACCCTTCCCCGTTACGGGGGTAAACCGACCCTTCCAACGGCACGTCTTGGAATTCGGACAAAAGGAATATAACAATGAAAGGCTCTTGGATCGAACTTGACGGCAGGGTTGCAACTGAGGGGGTGCTGGAGGCGATCTGGAGTGACCTGACGCTGGCGGAGCTGGCAGCCAAGCATGGCCTGCACCACACGATCATCGCGCCCTAGAAGCGGCAAGCCATCGAAAGGATGGCGAGCACGTGGATACCTCAAAGAACCCAGTAATTTTGTCGTGACCGCGTTTGGACGGGGGCCGGAGGCATGAAAGGCTTGGCTGTTTGCCCGATTTTCGGCTGATTTTGGTGTTTCCGGTACCCCTTGGAGCCGCTTTGATGTCATGCAGACGCAGTTTGCCCCTCAAGCCATACTAGGCGTTGGAAGTTATAGTCCAGGTTGGCCAGGCCGATCTTGATGGTGGCGCGGGCGATGCCGATGGTGCGCACGACCAGCCCCATCCGGTGCTTCTACCCCGCTGATCCGCAACCATTCCCTGGACCACTCCGGGTTAGAATTCCCCAGCCAAGGTCATGGTGACGGGCTGGGTGCGTCACCAGGATTCATCAGCTTGAACGGGGGACTGACGGGGGCAGTTTACTGGCACCCCGACATGCCGCAGGTCATCCGGTGCGACTGGCGGATAAACCACCGCGGCCACCCGGCCCCGGAACTCAGCCGGGGGGCCTGCTCACCACCCTGAGTGCGAGCAGAGCGAGCGGCATCAGGCTTGCCGCGAGCAGCGCGATCACCAGCAGGGTCGGGCGCATCCCCATCGTCCGGTAGAGCGGATCGAGCAGCGCGACCGCGAGGAACGAGCCGCTAAGGTTCACACCCTTGACGAGCCCGACCACGCGACCGCGGTTGCCGGCCGCCGAGAGGAGGTTGGCGGCCGACATCAAATTGGGCGCGACCCACGAACTGCCGCAGCCCAGCAAGACGGCGGCGAGCCCGAAGGCGACCGGCTGGACCGAGACCAGCAGGACCGCGCAGCCCATGCCGAGCACGGTAAGACACGTCATGAAGGCCGCGGCCAGCGACAGCCGCGACCGGGCCCAGCCGAAGAGCGCGGCGCAACCGGCCGCGCAGATCGACATCGCGGCGAGGACCGTGGCGGTCAGGCGGGGATCACCGAGCCCGGCATCGCGCATGAAGAACGGGAGGTAGACCGGGATCGAGAAGATCGCGATGCCGCTGGCCAGCGCAAGGCCGAGCGTGGACCAATGGCGCGCGGTCAACCGTTCCGCGGGCGGCCGGGCGGGCTGGCCCGGGGCCCGAGCCGTCGCGGGGACGTACCGCAGCGCCAGCCCGGCGAGGGGCAGCGGCAGCAGGTGGAGCAGGAAGGGCAGCTTCACCGAGACGGTGCCGAGGCCACCAGCGATAGCCACGGTGGCGATCGCGGCGAGGCTGCTGGTCATCGCATTGAGCCCGATCAGGCGATCGCGCCGTTCGGGCGCACAGCATTCGCCCATCAGGGCCACGCCCATGGTCAGGATCGCCGCCGCGCAGGCCCCGGCGAGGGTACGCTGGGCGATCAGCACGGGGATTCCATCGAGCAGATATCCGGCTGCGCCGAACAGACAGAAGCCGATCGTGGCAACGATGAGGGTGATGCGCCGGCCGACACGGTCGGACAGGGCTCCCGCCAGTGGCGCACCGATCACCATGCCAAGCCCGAGGCCGACCGAGACGTACTTGACCAGCGGCAGGACCGCAGGCTGCCCGGCATAGGCGGCTTCAATCAGCGGGAGGACCGGGCTCAGGCAGACCACGCCGAGCGAGGCGGGTACGCCCGTCAGGGCCAGAGTGAGGGCCAGCCCGCTGTCACGCGGGCGCGAAACTGTCATGAACGGGCATCCTTGCCCCGCGGGCGGGAGCGGCCGGCTGGCCGTCCCGCCCGCGGCGGGGGTCAGAACTTGGCGTCGAGCGTGACGCCGAAGGTGCGCGGATCACCGTAGATGGTGGTTGCGTAGCCGAGCTGGCCGAAATCGACCGAGCGCATCACGTAGGCCTTGTTGGTGAGGTTCTTGACCCACAGCGTGAGCCCAAGCCCCTCGCCGCCGAGCCCGTCGAGCCGGAGCTGACCATCGACCAGCCCGCGAGCCTCGCCCTTGGTGGGCAGGCTGAAGGGCGAGGTGATCGGATTGCCGAACATCCAGAACGATGAGGTGTAGTTGTAACCCACTCGCGCGGTCAGGCGGGTGCTACCGCCCAGCTCGCGGACGTAGGAGACGCCAGCGTTGGCCGTGTATTCAGGCGCATAGCCCGGGGTGAACAGCGCAGCGGCATTGGCATTCGCCCCGGTGGTGCTGACCTGCGGGAAGTCCTGCGGCGAGGTCTTCACATAGCCGAACGACCCGTCGAGCGTCAGGTGGTTGGTCACGGCGAAACGGCCTTCGAGTTCGAAGCCCCAGTAGTTGGTCTTGCCGGCATTGACCACGGCATTGCCGAACGAGCCACCCCCTGTGATCGGGATCGGCAGCGAGACGAGCTGGTTCTTGTACTCGTTGTAGAATGCCGAGCCGTTGATCCGCACGCGGTGCGAGAACTCGGTCTTGAAGCCCAGCTCGTAGGAGGTGATGGTTTCCTCCTTGAACGGGATCAGCCCGATGTTGTTGGCGACGCTGGTCGGCTGCCGGGCATTGAACCCACCTGAGCGGTAGCCACGCGCCACGCGGGCGTAGAGGTTAACCTCCGGCGAGGCGCGGTAGTCGAGCGTGACGTGGCCGGTCGGCGCGGAGAAGCTCTTTTTCTGGTCGTTGAGCGCGATCTGAACCGGATCGGTGAACGGCGCGGCGCCGTTCTGGAACACCTCCATCCGCTTCTTGTCCCAGCTGTAGCGAAGCCCCACGGTCAGACCGAGCGCGCCATCCGCACCGCCGAAGCGGTAGGCCCCCTGTCCGTAGAGCGCGAAGGATTCGCTCCACGACCGGTAGCCCAGCGTCGAGGACTGTGGCACGCCGCGGAAGCGGGCCGGGTTGCCGGCCTGCAGCAGCGGGGCCAGCGCGCCGAAGTTCGTGGCATTGAACACCGCCTGGTTGGTGTCGAGTACGAACAGGAAGTTCTGCGGATTGCGCTCGTAGCCGCTCTCCTTGAAGAAGAAGCCGCCGAGCACCCATTCGAAGCTGCCGCCGCTGTCGGAGATCAGTTCGATTTCCTGGCTGAATTGCTTCTGCCGGCGATAGTTCACCGTCTCGAACAGCCCCTGGGTGGTGGTCGGTACAGCCTGCCCGGCGAGGAAGGCGGCATTCGCAGCCGGCAGGAACAGCGCCAGGGTCGACTGCGGCATGCCGTTGAGGGTGGTGGCCGAGGTGAACATAGGGCCGCGGATCACGCCGAGGCCGTCGATGTCGTTACCGCCGATCGTGTTGCGCCACCAGCGGAAAGCGGTCGTGGCGCGCACGGTCACGCCGTCGAGCTCGGCGGTGATCCGGGTCATGTTCCCCCACAGCGTGTCGGTCGAGAGCCCGGCCGCATTGTTGCAGATCCGGTCGAGGCGGGTACTCGAGACCTGCGAGAGCGGCGTGCCGCATTCGGGGTTTAGCGCGGTGGCGGCGGCAAGATAGCCGCGGACATTGGCGGGCTGGACGCGGGTGAAGCTCGCCCCGTTGGAGGTGAGCGGGGCCAGCACGGTGCCATCGCCGAGCGCGGCGAGCTGGAACGCGCCCGAGACGCCCTTGATCCGCGTATAGTCGAAGATGTTGGTCAGGGTCACCCGGTCGGCAAGGTCGGCCGTGGCGGCCCAGCGCAGGCCGAGCGTGTCTGACGCTCCGGGATCGCGGCTGCGGTCGGGCTCGAGCAGGTTGTCGACCGTGCCGTTGCGCTTGCGGTAGAGCACGCCAAGCGAAGTGCGCAACGCCCCGCCGATCGAGCCGCTGTTGAGGATCGCGCGGGCGTTGATCTGGCCGAGATTGCCGCCCCCGACACGCAGCGAGAGGCTGGCATCGCGGTCGGGCAGCCGGGTCACGAAGTTGATCGCGCCTCCCGTGGTGTTGCGGCCAAACAGGGTGCCCTGTGGCCCGCGCAGCACCTCCACCCGCTCGATGTCCGCCACTTCGAAGGAGGAGGCGGCCGAGCGGGCCATGTAGATGCCATCGACATAGATGCCGATTGGCGAATCGTAGCCCATCGTCTCGTCGGCCGAGGTCGGGATGCCGCGGATGGTGACTACCGAGGCCGTCGCGTTGGTGGTGGCGCCGACGATCGAGAGGTTGGGTGCGATCGCGCCGAGATCCTTGGTTTCGGCGAGGCCCTGTAGCTCGAGCTGCTTCGCCGACACGGCCGAGATGGCGACAGGGGTCTGCTGGAGATTTTCCTCGCGCTTGTTCGCGGTTACGACGATCTCGCCGAGGCCCGGCTCATCTGCCGCCTGCGGCGCAGTCTGGGCCCAGGCGGGTGCAGTCATCGCCATGGCTGCCGCGCTCACCAGGACAGCGCAGTTGAAATCACGAAACCTCTTGTTCATAAGCCCCTCCCATTCGATCTCATTATCGTATCGTAGATTTGGCAATTTCCCCGGGCCATAATGTTGCCTATCGTCACCAAAGCTGCCCCGTTCATCCGCATGTTGTTCTGCGGATGCTGGATAGATACTTGGCGAAAGACCCCGATTGTTTGGAACCCGGCAAACCCACGCCTATGACGCGGCCCGTCTACAGGCATCATGCATATGAGTGATGCCTCGGAACTTTCGCGGGCCCATCGTCGCCCGACCCCCGTGTTGCGCGACGAAGGCCGCTGCGGCTAAGCTTGGTCATCGCTGCTGGCACGGCGCCTGCGTCCACGTCGTGCGCCGCGCCGGGGCGTTAAACAGGGGAGCGACGAACGAGGTGATCGTGCCGGTTGACCTCATCGATCACCTGTTCTCGGGGCTGGCCGAGCGGCCGGTGTGGCAGACCTTCCTGCAGCGCCTCGCCGAACGGCTTGGGGCGAAGGCAGCGGCACTGATAATCTCGCCGCCGGGCCGTCCGCCTGAGGAGGGCGCTGTACTCTGCCCGATCGGGCTACAGGAGCAATTCACCGATCTGATCGGTGCGCCGGTGCTCGAAGGTCTGCCGCTCGCCGAACCGCGCTTGTTGGCAATCGACAACGGGCGGCATGCGAGCTGGGACGGGTCCGCGGCGCTGCGGCTCAGTCTCGATCAGCAGCACTCGGTATGGCTGGTGGTCCGGCCCATCGAGCCGGGCGCGGATCTCGCCACCGACTGGCACGCGGTATTGACTGAGCTGACGCCGTTCCTGGTCCGGATCATGCGTGCCTACCTGGTTCTGGCCGAAAGCGAGCGGCGCCGGCTGATCGCCGAATATGCGCTGGAATCGAGCGAGACCGGGGTGATCCTCGTCGACGAGGACAGTTCCGTGATGCACATCAACGCGGTGGCATCCGAGATCATCGCGGATACCCAGCTGCTTGGCATCAATGGCGGGCGCCTGTTTGCCCGCCATCCGGTCGACCAGCAGGTGCTCAAGCAGCACGTCCGCACCAAGGCGCGCGAGCAGAGCGCGACCAGCCGGCCCGACTGCTACGCCACGATGGCGCTCTCGCGCCACGACCACCACCTGCCGGTAACGGCGGTGATCCGCCCCGGCCCGCCCTATGCCCCGATCTCGGCGCCGTTGCGCCGTACCGCGGTGATCGTGCTGCGCGATCCTGCTCGCCGCAACAATCTCGACGCCGCGGATCTTGAACGCCTGTTTGGCCTGACCCCCGCCGAGGCACGCCTCGCCCGGCTGCTGGCCGAGGGAATCAGCACCGAGGATGCGGCCGTGGCGCTCGGGGTGAGCAAGCACACGATCCGCTCGCAGCTCCAGGCGGTCTTTCTCAAGACCGGCACCAACCGCCAGGGCGAGCTGGTCCGCACGCTGTTGAACTCCGCGGCGGCGCTCGCCCGCAATCCGGCGCGCGGCGGGGAGACGCCGGATTGCGGAGGCTGAGCGCCTCCGCAATCCGGCGCCCTGCTCAGCCGAGCCGGACGAGACGCCCGGGCAGGTCGCCGGTGGCTTCGCCCTCGCAGTAGACCGGCAGCCCTTCGACCATGGTCAAGACATAGCCTGCGGCGCGCTGGACCAGGCGCTTGCCGCCGGCCGGGAGATCGTAGCAGACCTCAGGCGCGCCGATACTGAGCCGCGCATGGTCGATCAGGTTGATGTCGGCACGCAGACCCGGCGCCAGCACGCCGCGATCGGCGAGCCCCATGATCCGGGCGGTGCCCTGGGTCATCCGGTGCACCACGTCGGGCAGGCTCTTGCGGTCGCGGACCCGGTCCCGTGCCCAGTGGGTCAGGGCGAAGGTCGAGTAGCTGCCATCGCAGATCGTGCCGACATGGGCGCCGCCATCACCTAGGCCGTAGACCACGTCGGGATGCGACATGATCTCGCCCACGGCATCGAGGCTGCCATCGGCATAGTTGGCCATGGCGAGGTAGAGTTTGCCCCCGCTTTCCCCCGCAACCATCACATCATAGGCATATTCCTCCGGCGTGACCCCGGCAGCGGCGGCAAGCCCGGCAATGCTGCGCTCGGGCGGCTGCTCGTAGTCGGGCCGGTCACCGAGGATGAACATGTGCGCGAAATCGCGCACGGCCCGGCCGAGCACCAGCGCCGGATCGGGATCGACCGGTTCGGACAGGATCGCCGCCCGCACCTCGGGGCGGCGCAGCCGATTCAGTCGTTCGGCCAGCGGCATACCGGCCAGCGAGGCATAGGTCGCGGTCGTGTAGAACGGGTTGAGCGTGAGCTCGAAGCCGAGGATCATGCCGATCCCGCGGGGCATGATCTGTCCCTTCATGACCGCACCTGCGGCATTCGCCGCCCCGAGCTCCTCGAGCAGCCGCGGATACTGGAAAGGCCCGACATTGCCGGTCCCGATCGAGAAGGTGAGCGGACGACCGGCCGTCTCGGCTAGTTCACGCATCGCGGCGAGGCTGGCATCGGGCAGGTGGATGTCCTCGACGATCTGGAACACGCCCTTGCCCTTCTCGCGCAGGACGCGGGCGAAGGCAAGCAGCTCGGCCTGGGCCGCCTGGTAGGTCGGGATCGCCTTGCCGTCGCTCGAGCGATGGAACAGACTGCGCGAGGTGGCGATGCCGGCCGCCCCGGCATCGAGCGCCTCGCCGAGGAGGCGGGACATCTCGGCGATGTCGGCCGCGGTCGCGGGCTCGCGATTGGCCCCGCGCTCGCCCATCACGTAGACGCGGAGCGGCGCATGCGGCACCAGTGCGACGATATCCATGTCGTAGGGCCGACCCGCGAGGAAGGCGAGATACTCGGGAAAGGTCTCCCAGGTCCACGGCAAGCCCTCGGTCAGCACGGGGTAGGGAATGTCCTCGACCCCCTCCATCAGCCGGACCATCGCATCGCGTGCCTCGGGGGTGGCGTGACATGGGGCAAAGCCCACCCCGCAATTGCCGATCACTGCGGTGGTGACGCCGTGGTACGACGAGGGCGAAAGGCGGTTCTCCCACGTCACCTGCCCGTCGTAATGGGTGTGGATGTCGACGAAGCCGGGGGTTACCAGCAGGCCGCGCGCGTCGATCTCCTCGCGCCCCGCGGCGAGGTTCTCGCCAATCGCGGCGATCCGTCCGGCGGTGATCGCCACGTCGGCCACGAAGGCCGGTGCGCCCGTGCCGTCAATCACGGTGCCGCCACGCAGGACGGTGTCGAACTGGCCGCTCATTCCGCGGCTTCCGCGTTCGCGCCGTCCTCGTAGACCCGGCCCATCGCCACGGTGCCCTTGATCGTGGTGCGGTGGACCACGCGGATCTCGCGCACCGGATGGCCGAAGGCGGCATGCATGGTGCGACGGTTGTCCCACAGGACCATGTCGTTGTTGGCCCATTCGTGGACGTACTGGAAGCGCGGTTGCAGGGTGTGCTCGATCAGGCGCCGGATCAGGGCATCGCCAGCCTCGCCCTCCTGGCCGATCACGTGATCGATGTTGAGCGTGCTGACGTTGAGCACCTTGCGCCCGGTTTCGGGATGGGTCCAGACCAGC
>JAFEEP010000130.1 GCA_018241045.1 Pseudomonadota bacterium
CGCCGCTTGCGCCGGTGCAGACATGGCCAAGCTCGCGCAGCCCCGACTGGAGGTACTCCAGCGTTTCCACATCGTCTTCGGCGATCAGCACCTTCATGGTTCCTCCGATCCCGGCCTAGCGCAGTCCGCATTGGGCACAGTTTTCGCGTTCTATACATTTTCCCAATGTTCCGCCCGCGATGCCGGAACGGGTGCTTCAACGGGGCGATACTGCGCCAGTGGATCTGTCGCCAACCTTTCAGCCCGCGGAGATCATGGGCAAGCGGACGCACGCCCCAGACCTGACAGGTGAAGCCTTGCCGTATGCAATGTAAACTTGGGCAGTGCTGCAAAATCGCCCTGTTGCGCAATAAGTTGCTGGCCCTTCTCCGACAGCAGCCACTCCGCCAGCGCAGCGAGCCGCGAATCGATGTGCCCTTCCGGCGCATCGAACAGCAGATCGACCGTACGCAGCAGAGGATAGCGACCGCTGGCCGCGCTGGCTCCCGAGGCTGCGACCCCTTCTATTGCAATGGCCCGAACGGTCCTGTTGAGGTGACCCGCCCCAGTAAAGCCGATTGCGGCAGCATCAGCGCCGACGCGCTCAACCACCTGCGCTTCCTCCCCACCATCCGGCGCGGCGCGCCACCGACCGACATGACTGCCCATGGACAGGACATGGCGCCGCAGAGTCAGCGCGCGCGCCGATTCGACGCCTACCCAGCCCCCACTGCCCATTATCCGGATCGGCTGTCGCCCAAGCGCGCCGCCAAGGCCCAGTTGCCGCCAGTGCGTCAGCATTGGTCCAGCGCGCCACCGCGTTGCAGAAAAAATCCCGTCGATCTGCTGCAGCCTGAGTGAACGCAATGGATTGGCGCGATTGACGATGACCACGACCGCGTCGACGGAACCGAATCGATTCCATGCGCCCGCCGCGATCGGCAGTATCACCGGCGCGCGTCCCTGGTGTCCGCGCCGAAATGCTGCAAGGTCTGGCTCGGAAATCTCGCGCGTCAGGAATGCGAAGTCACGCGATCCATCGAGAAACTGACGCAGCCCCGGGTCGAGATCGCCCTGTGGCGGCCCGAACGGCGGCGGAATGACGGCAATGGCAGAAGCCTGCGCCGCCACGCGCGAAGCCAGGGCGCCCATGATCGTTGGAGCACTTCCAATGGCGACGGGACACGAATGCGCCGCAACTGATGCGGGAAGCAGCACCGCTGCGAGCGCCGCCAGCACCGTTCTGACGCCGCAATTCAGGGGGTTCATGGCCATCGACTCCCTTCGGCACGGGTGAACACAATTTCCACCGGCAACTCTTGTGCGTTCGCGACCGGATCGCGGGAATAGGTCGGATGACCTATCCGATCGCGCGGAGAGCGCATTGCCGCGATTGCCTCGGTCAGTGAGACTTGTCGTCACGGTTCAATGCCGGAAACCTGTTTCTGTCGCGAAACGTTGGGAGTGGTTATGAAACAAGCGAATATCAAGCGGAGGATGATCGCCGCCCTGGGTTGCGGAACGGCGGTTGTCATGGGGTTGGCGCTGCTGGAAGCAACGCCGGCGATGGCACTCAAATACGCCAAGCACGAACACACCATGAAGGCCGATCCTTCGCTGCCCGAATGGAAGCCCGGCCCGTTGCAGCTTGAACCCGAGGAAGAGTTCAATGTCGTGGGCGCCGATGTCATGGACGAGATGACGCTCGGCTGGGTCAAGATGATGCGCAAGGCCTATCCGCGCCTGTCGGTGACGATGGAGGCCCGCGCTTCGGGTTCAGGCGGGCCCGCTCTGACCAACGGCACAGCCCACGTCGCCCCGGTCGGGCGTGAACTGCTTCCGGCCGAGGCCGATGCCTTCCGCCAGAAGTTCGGCTATGACGCCACGCCGATCCGCGTTGCCACCGGCAGCGTCGGTTCGCTCGGCAAAACGGCTGCCTCGATCGTAATGGTCGACAAGGACAATCCGGTGAAGTGCCTCAGCCTGCAGCAGCTGGATTCGATCTATTCGACCACCCGCAATCGCGGCGGTCCGGACATCGCTACCTGGGGCCAGCTTGGCCTGGGTGGAAACTGGGCGAGCAAGCCGATCCACACCTATGGCCTGAAGTCGCCCAACGGGATCGAATGGTACTTCAAGATCCGGGTGATGCAGATGGGCGACTACAAGTCGAACATCCAGTTCGTGAAGGGCAAGGGCTTCACCCACGCCTTCAACGTCGCCGCCGAGGACATGAAGGATCACCCCGGCGGCCTGACCTATGCGCTGATGGCCAACATCCAGCCCAACACCAAGGTTGTCGCGCTGTCGGAAACCCCCGGCGGAAAGTGCGTTCTGCCGACTACGCAGACGGTCTATGATCACAGCTATCCGTTGAGCCGGTTCGTTTACATCTACGTCAATCACAAGCCCGGCAGCCATGTTCCGGACAAGGTGAAGGAATTCCTTCGCGCCGTGCTGAGCCGCGAAGGCCAGCAGCAGGTTGCCGACGATGGCGTTTACCTGCCACTTCAACCGTCGGTCGTGCGTGAAGAACTGGCAAAGGTCGACGCACTCTAACGCATATCGAACCACCAAACTGGCGCGGCGCTTCCTCCCTTTTGGAAGCGCCGCGTTTTTTGTTTACTGATCGTATCGTCCGCTGCGGCGCTATCTCTTTCGAGATGCGAGCACACCCCCTGCGCCTGCGCCCCGCTGATCGGTGCGCCTGATCGACGCTGCCTCCCGGTCAACGGCGCAACAAACATACGGGGCGCCGCGCGATGCGCGACGCCCCGAATGGCGGACCGTTAGCGTTCCGGCTTGTCTTTACATATGGACGCGGGCGGTCAGCGTGATCGTGCGCGGAGTGCCCGGCACCAGCTGGATGTCGCCTGTGAAACCAGCGCTCTCGATATAGCGCTCGTCGAACAGGTTCGACGCCTTGAGCGTCAGGTCCAGGTGGTCGCCCACCTTGTAGTATAGACCAAGGTCGACCACGGTATAACCCTTGAGCGGCAGCGTACCGTTTTCAGGCCGGGCGTCGACCGCTGCGGTCGGGAGCAGGCCGTGGCGTTTGCCGATGTACGACACGCCAAGCCCGACGCCGAGATCTTCGAGCGGTCCCTCCTCGATGTCGTAGCGGGTCCACAGGTTGATCGCATCTCGGGGCGAATTGGTGAGCAAGGCCCCGGTCTGGCCGGCGATGTTCGAACTGGTCACCCGGCCGACTGTGTGGGCATAGCCGCCGGTGATCTGCCAATTGGGCAACGGCGTCGCGTTGAGCTCGATCTCCATGCCGCGCGCGCGCTCGCCGCCAAGCTGGTTCGAACAGGTCCCGCTACCCGGGATCAGGTTGCCTGCCGTATCGCGCGGCGCATCCGCAGGCGCCGTGTAGGTCCCTGCCGTAATCGCCGCGTTGAGCTGAGCCAGGGTCAGACAGTTGAAAGTGTTGAGCGTGTTCTTCTTCTTGATATCGAAATAGGCGGCGGTGACGTTGAGGCGACGGTTGAACAACTCGGTTTTGACGCCGCCCTCGATCGAGGTGGCCTCGGTGGGCTTGAACGGATTCATTCCGAACACATCCTGCGACGATGCCGCCACCGGAACAAAGGACGTTGAATAGCTGGTGTAGAACGAGACGTGGCGGACCGGTTGGAACAGCAGCCCGGCCAGCGGGAGGAACTTTGTGTCCTTCTTCTCCACCGGCTTGAACGTGGTGATCCGCTTATCGGCGATCGTTTGACGCTCGTTGGCGTAGCGCAGACCAACCATCGCCTTGAACATATCCGAGAATTCGATGAAGTCCGAACCATAGAACCCTAGCGAGTTTTGCGTTGTATAACGCCAGTTAAGGTCCGATGGCTTTGCAGGGTCGAACAGCGGAAAGTTCGCCACATCAAGCGCAGCGTTATGCACCGGGTTGTAGATGTTGAGGTTGAGCGACGTGCAGCTCGTAGCGACGTTGGTCGTGCGCGCACAGTTGTAGAACTGCAGGCGGTTGAGGCTCGCCGTCTCGCGCCCGCCACTGAAGCCCAGCAGCAGGGTGTGACGTATGCCCAGGGTGTCGAACTTTGCGGTCAGGTTGGCGTCGACGAAGCTGTAGGTGCGGATGTTCTCCTGCCGACGGGCGCGGCGGGTGATCGTGTTGAGCGGATCGGTCGAATCGAAGCCGACCACGTCGAAGTTGGTCTGGGTGTCGAAGTGATCGACGTAGCGATAACCCAGGTTGAACTTGACGTCCCTGCTGAACTCGTGCTCGAGGAACAGGTTACCGGTCTTGCCGCGCTCGATCAGGAAGTCCTTGTCTTCCTGATAGCTCGTATTGATCGTCGCGATCCGCGACGCGTCGCGGTTGGGCGCGACCAGATAGGTGTCGAGGTGCGTCTTGACCCAGCGATACTCACCCTGAAGCGTGAGCTTGGTTTGCGGGTCGATCTCCCAGCTGACCATCGGCGAGATGAACACCGGCTTTTCATAGGCGCCGTCGCGGAAGCCCCGAGTGTAGCCGGATTCGCCCAGCAGCCGTGCCGAAACCGCGCCATCGGCCAGGATCGGACCGGTGAAATCGATCGATGCCAGACCGCCCAGTTGCCGGTTAAAGCTGCCAAGACCAGTCTGGCCGCGCAGTGTCACATCGAACGAGGGGGTGCTCTTCGGCTTCTTGGTGATGATGTTGATGAAGCCGCCCGGCTGAGCCTGACCGTAAAGCACCGAGGTCGGCCCCTTGACCAGTTCGATGTGATCGACGCCCACGGTGGGCGGCGAACCGAATCGTACCGACAGGCCGGGCAGCCCATCGGTAAGGATCGCGTTGCGATCGTTGCCCGAGGTCTTGAAACCGCGGAAAGTGATGTCATAGCCGGTGTTGCCGGCGCGCTGGATCCCGGTCATGTAGCGGTAGAGATCCGAAACGTTGGTGGTTTCCACCGCCTTTAGGAAGTTCGAATTGTAGCTGTCGACGCTGAACGGGGTGTCGAGCACCGGGATGGCGAGCTTGGTCGCGCTTTGCGCACCCTTATCGACGAATTGTCCGGTGACCACGATCTGCTGGCCCTGCTCTTCGTCGCCGTCGGTCGCATCCGTTGTGGCCTGAGCCAGTGCCGGAGCCGCGATCAGCAGGCTCGACACGATCGCCAACACCGAAGCCGAACGCCGCGCAACAACCTGGCCACCCTTAATACGCTTCCTCATCCTGTCCCTCCGTTCTTTCGACTTCCGACTCTGCACAAGGTGCCGCCGGTTGCATTTGCCAGTTCACGGCGATTGTCATGCGTGCGTCTATCCGTCCGATGACCTACCTAGACAAATCACACTTATTCATTTGATATTTATAACTTTTTTATCTCCGCCACCCGTTCCGATCGACTCAACGGCAGATAACCTCGTGATCCACGCGAGATCACGGCCTGCCCTTCGTCAGACAGTGCGAAACGCATGAAGTGGGATGTCGCTGCATCGGGTCTGCCGTTCCGCGACAACGGCAGGTAGACAAGCAACCTGCGATCGAACGGATAGCATCCCGAGATGATCGTTCGCGCCGTCGGAACGACGTAGTCACCTTGCCGCGCGCCCAGTGCCAGTATGCGCAATTCGGGTCGGGCATGATTGAGATTGGCAAAGCCAAACGCGTCGCGGTCGCCCGCCATCGCAGTGACGACATCGCGCGACTGCCCGAAGCGTTGCAGGTGCGGAGCGAACCGATCGATCCCGATCTGGCGCATCACGAATTTGCCGATGGCGGTTTCCTCACCCAGCCCGAACAGCCGGATCCTGCCGGGTCGTGCGATTCCCGCATCGCGCCACGATTGCGGCTCTGAGGCACCCAGTATCCGCGCAAGCGCGGCAAGGTCGATCCTGACCAATGGATTTCCGGTGGCAACATAGACGCCGGTTGGGGATGACAATGCCGTGGGGCTGAGCGACGCATGGGCGATCGCCAGTGCAAGCGGCGGCTTTCCCCATCGAGCGGTGATCGCCGCGAGATCGCCCCGTTCCATCTCCGCCCCCATCGGGGCAAGGTCGGCTCGTCCTTCGAGCAAGGCCACCGGAGCGCTTCGTGTGCTCTTCAGGTCAAAGACGAAGCGAGCTCCGGGAACCCTGATCGCGTAGTGCGCTGCCAGATCCGTCAGCATTTCGCCCATGTCGTTATACCCGACGCAGCGCAGCGGCGGCTCGCTGATTTGGGCCCCCGCGCGCTGGGTCAGCGCCGCCGCGATCGTCGCCCCAAGGAACCTGCGCCGCCGCATCGCGTGCGCCCGGGCTACTGCGGCTCGCCGGCCGCAAGCCTTGCGCGGCTATCATCGACCTGGAAACCGCGCAGCGGCAGGTAGATGCCCTGTTCCTGCACGACTTTCTGGCCTTCGCGGCTGAGGATGAAACGCACGAAATCGCGCATCGCCGGATTGCGGAACGCGGCGGATTTCGGATTGACGTTGAAATAGACCAACCGCGACAATGGGTAAGCCGCGCTGGCGACATTTTCGTAGGTCGGGGCGAGAGCCGGACCACTGTCATCGACACTCACCGGAACCACCTTGACCTCTGAATCCATCGCCGAAAGTCCGGTGTAGCCGAGCGCGTAGGGATCATTGGCGATGCGGCGGGCAACGTTGAAGAATGTCGGGTCATAGGAAAACGCCTGTGACC
>JAFEEP010000131.1 GCA_018241045.1 Pseudomonadota bacterium
GCTCGCGGCTGCTTCGTCACTGGTATTCGATCGTCACGCATCGGTGATCGTGACCCTGATCGGCGCAGACCAGTCGCTCACTATGGCAACGATGCGCCAGCTCTCCATGGGCGCCAATCGCGCGGTTCTGGGCGAGGAGATCATCCAGTTCGCCGTGGCCGAGCCGCTGGGCGGCGCACGATGGAGGCTGTCGGGACTATGGCGAGGCCGAGGCGGAACCGAAGCAGCCATTGCCGGTCACGTGACCGGTGAAGTCTTTGTCCTGCTCGACGGGACCGGAACGCTGCTCAACCCGGAGCTGGTGGGCACGGTCCCGGGAAGCGTAATCGCCGCGATCGGCCTTGGCGATGCCGAGCCGGTAACCGCGCCGATCCGGTTACGCGGGATCGGCCTGCGTCCGCTCGCGCCGGTTCACGGATCCTGCCGGATCCTGGCGAATGGCGACCGCGCGATTTCATGGGTGCGCCGCGCCCGAGGGGCCTGGCTGTGGTCCGACGGGGTCGACGTCCCGCTCAACGAACAGTCCGAAGCCTACGATGTGACCTTCGGCACCGCGTCGGCCACGACAGCGCGATGGGACCTGACCACCCCTGGACTGACCTTGTCCGCAACGCAGGTCGCGGCGCTACTCAGCACGAACCCGACAGGTCGGTTTGCGATCCGCCAGCGCGGCGATCGCGCGGCGTCACTGCCGCTCGATGTCGCCCTGATCTGACTACCCCATCAAACGACAGAACTGGAACACGACCATGACCGATCCCCTCTATGACAGCCGCAGCGCCCGCTTCGACCTCCCACTGCTGTTCGCGGGTCAGGCGCAGAAGGAGCAGTTCGTCAACGAAGTATCCTGCCGCCTGGATGCGCTCGTTCACCTCGCGGTCGAATGCGAGCTGGCAGTTCCCCCGGCAAGTCCACAGGATGGGCAGGCCTGGTTGATTGCCAGTGGCGCAAGCGGCGACTGGTCGGGGCGCGTTGGCCAGATCGCGGCGCGCCAGGCGGGGAATTGGCTCTACTTCGCCCCTCGCGATGGTATGCGCCTCCTCAATCGGGCATCTGGACAGGATCTACGCTTCCGCGATGGCTGGATTGCTGCGACGCGCCCGCCAAATCCGACAGGCGGATCGATCATAGATGCCGAGTCACGCACGAGCATCGCGCAGATATTGGCAGCCCTGGCCGCGGCTGGCATTCTCCCCTCCTGAACCCGAAAGCACTCTTCCGACTTCGTTCTCCGGCTGTTTTCGAGGCAATTCAAGGCCGCCGCAAATTCGTGTGATTGAGATGGTTTAGGCCCGAAACCGCGACAAAATTACAACACCCGAGTGCTTTTGAGAGCTTGCCTCGGGAACCCTATGCAGTTAGACGAATTGTACTCGGTGGCTCTAATCCTACTAAAAGGGGAAATCCAAAATGCGCAAACTGGTCATTGGAATGGCGCTTGCCTCCACTGCCCTTGCGTCGCCGGCTCTCGCCCGTGACGACTCGTGGTATGTTGAGGGTGACGCCGGTGCGACCCTCGTGGAAAACATTAACGATCTGATGCGTCCTGGGGTCGGTACGCTCGACACCAAGACTGGCTACGATTTCGGTGGCATTGTTGGTTACGACTTCGGACCTTTCCGTCTTGAAGCAGAAGCCAGCTTCCGCCGGGCCGAGGAAAAGTCCTTCAACAGCGGTGCGCAGACTTTCAATGACGCGCAGGTGGGCGGCGGGGCCTCGGCTCTCAGCTTCATGCTCAACGGCCTGCTCGACTTTGGTCCGGACGACGGCCTGCAGGGCTTCGTCGGCGGTGGCGCCGGTGTTGGCCGCGTGAAGAACGCCGTCATCGTCGGCCAGCCCGCCTTGATCGACGTGGTCGATTCGGACACCGGGTTTGCCTGGCAGGCCCTGGCCGGCATTCGCACCCCGCTGACCGACAACATCGACATCGGTCTGAAGTATCGCTTCTACAACCAGAACAACGTCAATCTGGTGGCAAGCAATGGCCGTGCGATCTCGACCGATTTCCGTTCGCACTCGCTGATGCTGACGCTGGGCTACAACTTCGGTGCGCCGGCTGCTCCCCCGCCGCCTCCGCCGCCCCCGCCGCCTCCGCCGCCCCCGCCGCCTCCCCCGCCGCCGCCTCCGCCGCCGGTCGTGGAATGCAACAAGGGCCCGTACATCGTGTTCTTCGACTGGAACAAGTCGGACGTCACGCCGGAAGCTGCGTCGATCCTCGATTCGGCGATCACCGCCTATGGCAACTGCGCCAACACGCCGATCATGCTGGCCGGCTATGCCGACCGCTCGGGCACCCCGAAGTACAACCAGGGCCTGTCCGAACGCCGCAACGCTTCGGTTCGTGCGTACCTCACGGCGCACGGGATTGCCGACAGCGCGATCACCAGCCAGGGCTTCGGCGAAAACAACCCGCGCGTTCCGACCGCGGACGGCGTGCGCGAGCTGCAGAACCGCCGGGTGGAAATCACCTACGGTCCGGGTTCGGGTATGTAAGCTGCCGACAAGGCAAAACGATTGGGGGGCCGGAGCAATCCGGCCCCTTTTTCGTTATGATAAGGCGAGCACAGCAATGGAGTCGGGAACCATGAAAGCGATAGTGACCTTAGCCGCGGCGTTGACGATTGCCGGATGCACCACCCTTGGCGGCGTGCCGACGCTGCGATTGGCAACCGCGGACCTCAGGCTCGGCAACGGCCTCCCAGCCGGCGAGGCGGTCCTGACTGCCGCAGGCGACAAGGTGATGCTAACGATCGCCGCAGTCGGCCTGCCGCAAGGTATTCATGGCGTCCACCTGCACATGGTCGGAGCCTGCGACGCGCCCGCCTTCACCACTGCGGGAGGGCACCTCAATCCTGCAGGCCACCAGCATGGCACACTCAACCCTGCGGGCAGTCATCTGGGCGACCTGCCCAACCTGGTCGCGACGACCGCAGGGGCTGCCGCGCTGACCACCGAACTCAAGGCGAGCCGCGCCGAGGCGGAAACCACGATATTCGACAGCGATGGCACCGCCATCGTCGTTCACGCCGGGCCTGACGACTACAAGACCGATCCCTCTGGCAACAGCGGCGCGCGGATCGCCTGCGGGGTCTTCAAGCGTAGCTGACCGCACGCACGGTCAGTCGGCCGATCCAGCTCGCTCGATCACGGTCCGCTCCGCCTCGGGCACGGTGCGATAGGCATGGATCAGCACGGCCAGTGCGATCGGCGCCAGTCCGATCAGGGAGAGTATGCCAGTCCTGAGGTCGCCCACCAGCTTGCCATCGACCATCTCGCCGGCAAGATCGGAGATTTGCCCCACGAGATAGGGTCCAAACGACAGCCCGATGAGCGTGGTACCCAGGAAGAACGCCGCAGTGGCTGTTCCACGCATCCGGGGCAGGACAAGATCTTGCGTTGTCGCCGCCGCCGCGCCCAGAGCGGTCGCGCCGAACATTCCGGCAAGGAAGTTCATGACGTAGAACCACAAGGCGCTCTCCGTGGTGTAGCCGATCCAGATCGGCACGATCGGCGCGACAACGCCGAAGATCACCACGAGGATGCGCCCCGCCGGATTGCGCGCACGCAGGCCATCGGCCAGCCGCCCGCCGATGATTACCCCGACGAACCCGGCGATTGCGCCGTTGGCGCCAAGAATGAAGGCCAATTGCTGCTTGGGAAGGTGCAGGACCGTTTCAGCATAGGGCGCCGCCCAGAAGCCGATCGCATAGGCGACCAGCGACACTAGGCCATAGCCCAAGGTTGTGGTCAGGAACGCCGGGGTTCCCCAGATCAGGCGGAACGTCGCCGGATCCTTGGCCCGCAGCGTCCCCGCCCATGAAAGGACGGCATAGTAGCCGAAACCGACCGCCAGCCACTGCGGCTTGTTGCCGGTCAACCTTATCATGATCACCGCAACGCCAGCGATCGCCAGTCCGAGCGCCACATTGATGGCCAGCGCCGCCGCACCGCGCCGCGCCGCCCAGACCAGGGTGAACGGGAACAGCAGCGTCGACAGGTCGGAGAAGAAGTCGGCGAATGGATTGAGCGAGCCTGTTCCC
>JAFEEP010000132.1 GCA_018241045.1 Pseudomonadota bacterium
CCCGCGTCCGTGCTTCGGCGCCGACGATCCTCGAACTCGCGGCCAAGGGTGCCAAGGTGCTGCTGCTGGCCCACTTCGGACGGCCCAAGGGTGAGCGCGTCTCGACCATGTCGGTCTCCATGACGCTCGACGCGGTGCAGGACGTGCTGGGCGAGGAAGTGATGTTCATTCCCGAGATCGCCGGGCCGGTGGTTGAACAGGCGGTCGGCATCCTCCAGCCGGGCGACATCGCCATGCTCGAGAACACCCGGTTCTGGAAGGGTGAGGAAAAGAACGATCCCGAACTGGCCAGGGCGATCGCCGCCAACGGCGATTTCTACGTCAACGATGCCTTTTCCGCCGCGCACCGCGCCCATGCCAGCACAGAGGGGATCACGCACTTCCTGCCGTCTTACGCCGGACGCTCGATGGAAGCCGAACTCAAGGCTCTCGAAGCGGCGCTGGGCAATCCGGTGCGCCCGGTCGCGGCGGTGGTCGGTGGGGCCAAGGTCTCGTCCAAGCTCGACGTTCTCCAGCATCTGGTCACCCAGGTTGATCACCTGATCATTGGCGGGGGCATGGCCAACACCTTCCTCGCCGCGCGCGGGGTCGATGTCGGCAAGTCGCTGTGCGAACATGACCTGACCGGGACGGCGGACGAGATCATGGCTGCTGCCGATGCTGCGGGCTGCACCATTCATTTGCCCTATGACGTCGCGGTGGCCAAGGAATTCGCCGTTAACCCGCCGTCCTACCGCGTCTGCAACGTCCACGAGGTCGCGGCTGACGAGATGATCCTCGATGTCGGGCCCCTGGCGGTGGAAGCCTTGGCCGACGTGCTCAAAACCTGCCGCACGCTGGTGTGGAACGGCCCGCTCGGCGCATTCGAGATGGCGCCGTTCGATGCCTCCACCGTCGCCCTGGCGCGCAGCGCCGCGGCACTGACGGCGGAAGGCGCGCTGGTTTCGGTCGCGGGCGGGGGCGATACCGTCGCCGCGCTCAACCACGCCGGAGTGGCGGGGGGCTTCACCTATATCTCCACCGCCGGCGGTGCCTTCCTCGAATGGATGGAAGGCAAGGAACTGCCCGGCGTCGTCGCGCTGGAAAGAGCCTGACCGCAAAGATTGACGCCCTTGCCGCAAGGCGAGGCTGCGGCTATGGGCGCGCGATCACATACGTATGCAAGCTGAGGGACGATCCGCATGAACACCGCCGAGATGACCGCGAAGATGGCCGCCGGGAAGGGCTTTATCGCCGCGCTGGACCAGTCGGGCGGGTCGACCCCCAAGGCGCTGGCAGGATATGGCATCGAAGCGGGCGCGTGGTCATCCGACGAAGAAATGTTCGAGCTGATCCACGCCATGCGCTGCCGGATCATCCGCTCGCCCTCGTTCACCGGGGACAAGGTGATCGGCGCGATCCTGTTCGAACGCACGATGGACGGCATGATTGATGGTCAACCGGTTCCCGCCGCGCTGATCGCCAAGGGCATCGTCCCCTTCATCAAGATCGACAAGGGGCTTGAGGACGAGGCGAACGGCGTTCAGTTGATGAAGCCGATGCCCGATCTCGATGCCCTGCTGGTCAAGGCCAAGGCGCTGAGCGTCTATGGCACCAAGGAGCGCTCGGTGATCAATTCGGCCAATGCCGAGGGGATCGCTGCCGTGGTCGCGCAGCAGTTCGCGGTCGGTCAGCAGGTGCTGGCCCACGGCATGATGCCGATCATCGAGCCCGAGGTGAACATCAAGAGCGCGACCCGCGCCGATTGCGACACGATCCTCAAGGACGAAATCCTCAAGGCGCTCGACGCCCTGCCTGAAAGCCAGCAGGTCATGCTCAAGCTGTCGCTGCCGGTGGTGCCGGGCACTTTCGACGCGCTGGTCGCGCACCCCCGCGTGCTGCGGGTGGTCGCGCTGTCGGGCGGCTACAAGCGGCCTGAAGCTTGCGCCGAACTGGCGAAGAACAAGGGCATCATCGCCAGCTTCAGCCGCGCTCTGCTTGAAGACCTGCGCTTCGACATGAGCGATGGCGAGTTCGATGCGGCGCTGGGCAGCGCGATTGACGAGATCTACGAGGGATCGACCGAAAAGGCGGCGTGAGCGCAGCGGTGGCATCGCGCTGGGTCACGGTCGATGACCGGATGCAGCGCGGGTATCGCTATGAACTGACCCGGTCGCCGGGAGGCGATTTCGATCCGTTGTTCGTGCCGGAACTGACACCCGCGGAAATGCTCGAGTTGGGGGTGTTCGGCGGCTGCTACATGACCGATTGCCGGGCGGAGTTCCCGCAGGACTGGTTCGCACAGGCGCGGCTTTCGCCCGGTGGCGCTGACCCGGCGCTCAATCATTTTGGTGTCCTGGCCGGGCAGGCGCTGTCGCGATGGCGCGACAAGGGCTGGATTCACCCCGACGATCCGCGTGGCTGGTTCCAGTGGTATTGCCGTTACTTCATGGGACGGCGCCACCCCGACGATACACGGCAGATCGCGCGGTGGCGCGCCTTTGCCCGCCATCGCCGCCAGGTAGAGCGCAATTGCGAGCCGGGCGATCCGTTCTGCCGCCCGCGCCAGCGCCAGGCGCTGTTGCAATGGGCCTATGACAGCCGGGTGATCTAGAAACCGCCCGCGAAGGTGAAGCCGAAGCGGTATTCGTCGGGGTAGATCGTCCGGTTGGCCTGCTTCTGCGGCAGGACCTCGACCAGGGTTAGCTTGCCATCGGCAACCTGCTCGCCTTTGCCAAGGGTCAGCTCTCGCGTTTCGCTGCCCGGGCCGGTGTCGATCCGTACGCTGACCTTGACCTGCCCCGCCCAAACACATTGTGTTCCGACCGGGCAGCGGCTGTCTTCGATCACCTTGAGCGGGGTGACTTTCGGTCCATCGACCATGCCGGTCTCGTCGATCCGCAACCGGGTGATTCCATCGCTGCGGTTGTGATACATGATGCAGCCCGACAGGGTCAGCGCGGCGAAGGTGGCAAAGACAAGAGTTCGCATGGTCTTGATTTGTCGCCTTGCTGATGAACGGGATCGAAATGAGGCCATAGCCTATCACGGTCGGGCCCGCTAACAGGCCGTCATGTCCGACTGCCAGCTTTACCTGATCTCACCGCTCGACGTTGCGGGACCATTCGTTGACAGACTTGCCCACGCGCTTGATGCGGGGCCGGTCGCGGCGTTCCAGTTCCGGGTCAAGAATGTTGACGAACACCAGGCCGCACGACTGGCCGAGCCGCTGCAGCGGATCTGCGCCGACCGCGAGGTGGCCTTCATCGTCAACGATTCGATCAGCCTCGCCAAACGACTGGGGGCGGACGGAGTCCATCTGGGGCAGGGCGACGGCGAGATTGCCGATGCGCGCCAGCGGCTGGGACGCGAGGCGCAGATCGGCGTGACCTGTCACAACAGCCGCCACCTGGCGATGGAAGCGGGTGAGGCTGGGGCCGACTATGTCGCCTTCGGCGCCTTCTTCCCGACCACGACCAAGCAGACCGAATACGTTGCCGAGCCCGAACTGCTGACCTGGTGGCAGGCGCTGATGGAGATTCCATGCGTCGCGATCGGCGGAATTACGCCCGCCAATGCCGCGCCGCTGGTGGCGGCTGGGGCAGATTTCCTCGCCGTGTCGAACGCGGTGTGGGGCGGGGACGAGGTGGCGGCGGTCAAGGCTTTCGCCGCGCTGCTCGCCTGACGGTCAGCCCATCCGCTCGAGCGCCTGGGCCAGATCGGCGATCAGGTCGGCGGGTTCCTCCAGCCCGACGTTGAGGCGCACCAGCCGCGCGCCCTGATCCGGGCTGGGCCGCGCCAGATCGGGATAGATCACGGCCAGTGAAGTCGTGCCGCCCCAGCTATAACCGGTCTGGAACAGATCCAGGCTGTCGATGAAGCCGGGCAACCGCGCCGGGTCGATCTCCGGGCGGAAGATGAAGGAAAAGACGCTCGCCGATCCGGTGAAGTCGCGCTGCCACAGATCATGGCCGGGGCAATCGGGCAGGGCGGGGTGGAGCACCAGCGCAACCTCGGGCCGGGCCTTGAGCCAGCGTGCCACTTCCAGCGTGCTGCGCTCCAGCCGGTCGAGCCGGACGCCGAGCGTCTGCAAACCGCGCAAAGCCAGGCTGGCATCGTCGGGCGAAACCTGCATTCCCAGCAGGCTCCAGCACGTGCCGATCCGCTCGTAGAGTGCATTGCTGGCCACCGACACCGTGCCGAGCAGCAGGTCGCTGTGCCCGCCGACATATTTGGTCAGTGCCTGGACGTTGATGTCGATGCCGTGCGCGAAAGCATCGAACAGCACACCCGCGGCATAGGTGTTGTCGAGCGCCACCGGCACACCGCGCGCATGGGCGGCGGCGGTGATCGCCGGAATGTCCTGGACCTCCATCGTCACCGATCCGGGGCTTTCGGTCCAGATCAGCGCGGTGTTGTCGCGGATCAGGTCGGCGATGCCGCCGCCGATCAGGGGATCGTAGGTCTCGATCTCGATACCCAACCCGGCAAGCAGTCCCGAGGCCATGTCGCGGTTGGGGCCATAAGCGCTTGCCGGGACGAGGCCGTGGCTGCCCGCCTTGCAGCAAGCCAGATAGACCAGCGCCAGCGCCGCCTGTCCGCCAGGCACGACGAAGGAATGGCGAGCGCCTTCCAGCTCCGCGATCCGCGCACCCAGTTCGAGCACGGTCGGCGTGCCGTAGAGGCCATAGGAATAGCCATGGCGGTCTTGCCGCCATTCGTCGGCGATGTCCGCCGCCTTGTCGAACACCACCGTCGATCCGCGATAAACCGGGGTGGCGAGCGAGCGGAACCCGCTGGGTGCGCGGGGGGCGGGGTGGAGCAGTTTCGAACGCCAGTGCATCGCGGCACGTCCTCACTTCAAGGTCAGCGCAAGTCTTAGCGACATGGTTCGCGGCGCCAAGGGGCAGGCCATTTCCTACACGGGCCAAACCTGCGAAAACTGTGTTTCCGGTCGTGGACGGGAACTGGGCCCTTTCGTTTCACTACCCTGTGCAAGTTGTGAACATATTCAGCCACGATCTGCCAAAGATGAATGAGATGCGGCGATCCCGACAGGCATCGCTCCCAAGCCTTTCTGATGATGCAGGAAACAGGCCAGTGGAAGACATGGCGCAAACGAGTTGACGCATTGGACTGCTTGGGGTTGGTAAGGCTCCTGACGGTGAAAGCGAGGGGAAGGAACTGAGCATGACCGATAATCAAACGCCCGGAGAAGTGGACGTCACCAAGGCGTGGCGCGCGACGCAGGACCAGAAGGGCGCGGCCAAGCGCCTGCGGATCTATGCCGCGCTATGCTGGATCGTGGCGATCGGCACCGAGATTGCCGGGATAGTCATGCTTCGGCAGGGCAAGTTCCAGCATGGCAACATGGCGCTGTTGATCGGGCTGATGGTGGTGATCGCCGCCTTCGCCATCGGCGGAAGCCTGATGTGGAAGGCCGCGAACAAGCAGGATCCGGCCAGCCGCGCCGACGGGTTCCGCTTCTTCGTGCAGAACCAGCTTGGCGCAATCATTACCGTGATCGCCTTCCTGCCGCTGCTGGCCCTGATCTTCCTCGACAAGGACATGGACCCCAAGAACAAGAAGATCGCCGGCGGCGTCGGCGTGGTCCTGGCCTTGCTCGCCACAGTAATGGGTGTCGATTTCAAGCCGCCGTCGACCGAGCAGTACACGCAGGACATGAATCAGTGCGCCGACCAGATCAAGGCGAACCAGCCGACCACGGCCTGCTCGCCCGAGGTTGCCCAGCAGGCGCAGGACATCGCGCGCGATTCAGCCGCGGTGGCCGATGCGACCAAGACCGATGCCAATCCCAAGGGGCTGGACGTGGTCTATTGGATCGCACCTGAAAACGGCGCGAAGACATCGAGCACGCCGCACGTTTTTCACCTGTGCCAGGGTGTCAGCACGCTGCGCGGCAAGACCGTCAATAGCGGATCGGTGACTCAAGCCTACTCCGAGAATGCGACCCGCATCACCAAGCAGATCCCGATGGAGCAGAAGCAGTGTGGCTTCGCCGCATCGGGCGCAGCCGCGGCGGCGGTGAAGGATGCGCTCGAGGCTCCGGCTTCGCAAGCCGCGGCCCAATAGGGCACGGCACGGACAGATTGTCTGGATATCGAGGCCGCCCGGCGCAATCCCGGGCGGCCTCATCGAAAATTCCCAGTCGGCGCGGCGTTGCGCCCCAGCGAAAGCGGAACGATGACCACACCGACCAATGCCCGGGAACTGACCCTTCGCGGGGTGGTGCTGGGGGCGCTGCTGACCGTGGTGTTCACCGCCGCCAACGTCTATCTCGGGCTGCGCGTCGGGTTGACCTTTGCCACCTCGATCCCCGCCGCGGTGATCTCCATGGCGATCCTGCGGTTCTTTTCCGGGGCGACGATCCAGGAAAACAATATCGTCCAGACCATCGCCAGTTCGGCCGGCACGCTCTCGGCGATCGTCTTTGTCCTGCCTGGCCTGATCATGGTCGGGTGGTGGACCGGGTTTCCCTATTGGGAATCGGTCGCGGTGATCGCCATCGGCGGTGTGTTGGGGGTGATGTATTCGGTGCCGCTGCGCCGCGCGCTGGTGACCGGATCGGACCTGCCCTATCCCGAAGGCGTTGCCGCCGCCGAAGTGCTCAAGGTTGGCGCCGGGGTCGGCGGGGTTGAGGAGAACCGCCGCGGGCTGGCCGCCGTGGTACTGGGGACCGTGATCGCCGCCGCCTATCCGCTGCTTGCCAAGATGAAGCTGGTCGCCGAATCGGCCAGCACCGCCTTCCGCCTTGGCTCGGGCGCGACCTTTGCTTCGGCGTCGCTTTCGCTGGCCCTGATCGGGGTCGGGCACCTGGTCGGCCTCGCCGTGGGGATCGCGATGCTGGTCGGCATCGTACTCAGCTTCTTCATGATCCTGCCGCATCTGACGGCGGGTGGGCCGCCTGCGGGCACCGAACTGGCCGATTTCGTCGCCACCGTGTTCCGCCAGAAGGTCCGTTTCATCGGTGCCGGCACGATCGGCATCGCGGCGATCTGGACCCTGCTCAAGGTGATCGGCCCGATCTTTCGCGGGATCACCGCCGCGCTTGCCGCCGATCGCGCGCGCAAGGCGTCGGGCAACATGGAAGCGCTCGAACTGACCGAGCGCGACCTGCCGATCCGG
>JAFEEP010000133.1 GCA_018241045.1 Pseudomonadota bacterium
CTGGTGCCCTTACTGCGACCTGGGGCCCGCCTCTGAAGGAGGCTGTCGCCTTCTTGGCGACGGGCTTGGCCGGGGCGCCGCGTCTGGCCGCTGTGGCCTTGGGCGCGGCCGGCTTCTTTGCCGCCTTGAGGGCGGCTTTGCCCGAACGTGCCTTTTGCTTGGTTGCCATCCTGCCCCTCCACGAGTTCTCGTTTCGGCCCCCCGGCCGGCCCCGTCAGCTTACGTCGCACGGAGTTCTTCGAGTCGAGCGACGCAATCGTCCGGCTCAAGGCTGATGCTCCTCGCGACCCTGCGCATCCTTCGATTGGATGACGCACCGACATTCTGTCGCACGCATACGAAAGCCCCCTCGTTGGATCATCGGACCGGCCAGACGCGCGCTCTGATCTTCGAGGGCGCAGCGAAGGCTGCGGGTTTGGGTCGCTCTGCAGGGATGTGGACCAGCTGGTGGCGGATGTAGCAACGAACAGCCCCACCCGGTCGGGCCCTGCGGCGCGCGTGGCGCTTCAACCATCAACTTCCACCGGCTTGCGCGAGGCCCCTGGCCCCCTGCCGACTGCCCGCTGACCGTTCCCATCTGGGATGAACTGCGCGCGCTGGTACCTCAACCGCAGAGTAGTGCGACTTCGGCACCTGCCAAAGGCGCGTAGTCCGCTCACACAACTAAAAGTGATGCTACGCGCGACCCCGGTTTTCCTGGGAAGGCGCCTCAGGCGATGAGGCCGAAGCTGATGCTGCCGGCGTAACTAAAACTGGTACTGAGCGCGCGATTCAAGTAAGTTTGATGCTCCGCTGCCGGAACTGGAGCGTCGGGCATGTCTGACCATCCGAGGATTGGAGCGCGTCGAGGACGCACCGTCGAGGTTGACCTCACCCACTGGCCAGGCGTTGACCATGATGCCCTGCCGGAGGACCGCCGCGCCCAGTACCTGAGGCGCCGCAAGGCGGTCGAGATGTACCTGTCCGGCGCCTCGGAGGCTGAGCTCAAAGAGGCTACCGGCATTCCGCGGTCCAACGTCTATCGCATCATCGTGGACCGCTGCTTGTCCCAGCATCCAGACGGAACGCTCTTCGGTTGGCGCGGCGCGTTGCCGTTCTTTCGGGTGGCCAGCTACCGCCGCAAGACCGCCCCGAAGGTGCGAGCCGACGCCAGAGGAGGAGCCGTCGGGGCTCTGCGGTGGCTCTTCGAGTCCGCAGGCGGCGCCGACATCGAATCCAGGTTCCGCGAGCAGATCGTCGGCAAGGTGCCGAAGCTCGCCGCAGCGAAGCGCCCCAAGCGGGAGCTGTTCGCATGGTTCATCAAGGAGCTGCGCACGGCCGGCCTCGAGGCGCGAGGCGAGTGGCCCTTCAACGTCGAGAAGCTCGGCTACGTCAGCATCTGCAAGTTCATCGACAAGGTCATGGACGAGAACCCGCGACGCCAGCGGCGGCTGCTCGGCGGCCACGAGGCTGAGCGCAAGGCACGCGCCGGCGACGGCGCCGACCGGCCGCTGCTGCGCGTGTTCCAACGGGTGGAGTGCGATGCCCACAAGCTCGACTCGCGCATGGTGGTGGCCATTCCATCGCCGCACGGCGGATACGAGACCCGCACGATTCGTCGCCTGTGGGTCGTCGTCATCATCGAGGTCGAGTCCCGAGCCGTGCTCGGCTACCACCTCAGCCTGCACCCGGAGTGCAACGCCGAGGACGTGCTTCGCACCGTGAAGCGCGCATTGACGCGCTGGGCACCACGCGAGCTGCTGTGGAGCGGCAACGCCTACGTCGATGGCGCAGGCCTGCCGTCGGCTCACCACGAGCGCTACCTGGGCGCCTGCTGGGACGAGTTCAGCGTCGACGGCGCGATGGCCAACATCTGCGACCGGGTCGAACGGCAGCTGCGCGAGGTTGTCGGTTCGGCCATCCTCAAGCCGCAGGATCCCACCAGCTACACCAGCCGGCGCAGCAAGGACGACCGCCCGTTCATCGAGTCCTTCTTCGGCCAGCTCGCCAAAGCAGGCTTCCATCGGCTGTCGACCACGACTGGCAGCAAGCCGTCCGACAAGTGCGGCGCAGACCCTGATCGTGCGGCCAGCGACACGCAGTTCCAGCTCGAATACGCGGAGGAGCTGCTGGACACCCTCATCGCCAGCTACAACGCGCGACCGCACTCCGGACTGGGCTGGCGCAGCCCGCTGGCCCAGTTGGACTTCCTGACGGGTCGCGATCCGGAGCGCATTCGCCAGGCCGACGCCGGCGATGTTCGACGCATGGTCGGCATCCGCAAGCTGTGCACCCTCAAGGGAGGTATCAGCACGGGACGGCGCCCCTACTTCCAGTTCGCAAACGCACGCTACTCGGCCGAATGGCTCGCCCTGCGCACCGACCTGCTCGGCAAGTTGCTGTGGCTGCAGCTCGAAGACGAGGACGACGCGCGCCTGGCCAGCGTGTCGAACGAGCGTGGCGAGTTCCTGGGCGTCGTGCGAGCGGCGCCGCCCTGGAACCGATCTCCGCACACCCTCTACATGCGCCAGGCCATCCGTGCGCTCGACAAGCGCCGCGTGCTTCACCTCACCAGTCAGTGTGACGCCGTCGACGAACTCATCCGCTACGCCGAAGGTTCCAAGAGCAAGAAGCTGCCACCGCATCCGGCCTATCTCGAGGCCCGGCGCGTGCTGCAAAAGCACGCGCAGGAACTCGCTGGGCAGCCCATGCTGGCCCGGGCAGGAACGCCCCCAACAGCATCGGCCGCTGGTGTGAGCGAATCCCCGGAGCAGCCCGTCGAGACCGACAAGCCGCGCCGCCCCCTGCCGCCCATGGAAATGGCGAAGACCTGGTGATGGAAGCCTACGCGTCGAGTCCGCTGGTCGCGGACCATCTCCCCAAGAACCATCCGGTGGTGACGCGTGACTACTCGCTCTTCACACCGGCCATCTCGGACATGGTCAACACGGTCGCGCACTGGATTGACGACCAGGTCGACGGCGCCACCATCTATGGCCCGTCGCGCTTCGGGAAGTCCAGCGCGGTCGACCACTGGCTGCAGGCTTTGCTGTCGAGGCGCTCGGGCGCGCACATCCCGATGGTCGTGTGGAGCCACACCGACTCCGGCAGTGCCGCATCGGTCGGGCGCTTCCACTCCCACCTGCTGCACGCCAGCCGGCACCCCCTGGCCAAGGCGGCACGCAGCCCCCTCGACCGTCAGCACATGCTCATCGAGCGCTGGGCAGAGCTGGCGTCGCAAGGAGGCGGTCGCTTCCTGGTCCTCGTCATCGACGAAGCGCAGGGCATGACGCAGCGGGAGTGGCTTTGGCTGGTCGAGCTGCACAGCCTGCTCGAGAAGGAGCGCATTCGCTTGTGCGTCTTCTCGGTGGCCTCGCTCCAGGTGTTCGACGAACCGGTTGGCATGGCGATGTCCGGCGGTGCTCACGTCGCCGCCCGGTTCATGCTGGCATCGGCGCAGTTCCACGGCATCCGGGATGTCGACGAACTTCGCTTCGTCTTGTCGGGCTACGACGAGGGCACCGAGTGGCCACCCCGATCTGGCATCTCGTTCACGGCGGGCCTCGCGCCCGATGCATGGGCCGGTGGGTTCAGGATGGCCCACCATGCCGAAGGTCTGATGCAGGCGATGGTCCTCGAACTGCCTGCCACGTACGAGGGCCCCATCGAGTTCCCGATGAAGACGGTGGCACAGGCCGCCCGGCATGCCCTGCTGCGCGTCGCCGGCGGCGCCGACCCTCTGGACGTGATGTCCATCGACTCGTGGCGGCGCATCGTCGCCGGCTGCGGCCACCAGGCCCTCATGGCCATCGTGACGGCCCTGTCGCCACGCTTGAAGCGCAGCGGATCGCGTGCATGACCGCCGGCCCATCCACGCGGCTGACCTGGCATCAGGGCAGTGTCCTGCCCTACTCGTCGCTCTGGCACACGGTTCAGCGAGCGATGTCGCTGAACGCGCTGCGGCCCAAGGAGTTGGCGTTCTTCGGCCGCGAGTCTGACCAAGTCGGCGTCCCCCGGCACGTCAACCTGCTCTACAACGAAACGGGTGACGGCCTGCGCGGCGCTCCCGTCGAAGCGCTGTCGATGCGGTCCATGGCGCAGGCGTTGGGCGAGCCGGAAACGGTGTTCGTCTGGACTCACCTGGGCCTCCTGCCGAGGAGGGTTCGGCCGCTCATTTCCCCGAGTGTCCGTGTTTGCAGGGCGTGCCTGGCCGACGGGTACCACAGCGCGCTGCACTCGCTGAGGCTACTGCACACCTGCCCGATTCACGGCTGCGAACTCGCCGACCGCTGCAACTGCGGGGAACTCTTCGCCGGTGACCAGGTGGTCCTGCACCGCATGAACGCTGGCTACTGCCGATGTGGCCGTATGGCGTTCTTCACCAGCCAGACGTGCCGTCGTCCGACCTTGCGACACGACGAGACGGCGCCGATGTCGATGGTCGCGGCGTGGCTGGAGCGGCTGGCCGGCGTCATTCGGCCATCGCCGAGCGACCGCCGGGCCCAGCGGGCACATGACCGGATCCTTCTGGACTCCGCCGGCGCTTGGTGCGCAGAGTTGGACCTCGGCCATCCTGGCTCGGAGATCGCCCCTGACCCGCAGCCTCTGCGCGCGAGCATCAGCGTGGCGCGGCTGTCCAACATCGAGCGCGCAAACGCAGTCCGTCCAGCAAAGCACAGTCGTCAGGGCGCAGCGTCGACTCGCAGCAGGCACAGCCTCTACTGGTCCGCAGACGACGCGACGACGATCTACCGATCGTTGGCGCGGCACATCAGGCGACACGTGGCCAGGGGCGCCGAGGCGCACGCGATCGACTTCATGTTGAACCCGGATCCTCTGCAGATGGGTGCCGTAATCCGCACGCAGCGGCAAGCGATGGTGGCGTTCGCCGATCTGTTGTTCACGGAGTGCATGGAGACTTACGCAGGCCTGCGGCGGTGGCCCTATCGCGACCCGCAGGCAGGTGCGACCAGCAGGGTCCGGGACGGGCTTGCCCATCTGAGCGTCGACGGTGGTCACGACTGGCCGCCGACGCTGCGCGAAGCGCGATTGGCCTGGGTGCGCACGCAGGCGGCCGCCGCTGCGATCACGCACGCCTGGCGACGGGCGCAGATGCTCGCCGTTCACGCAGCCGCCACCGGATTCGCTGACTGGAGTGCGGCCACCGAGAGGTACCTGCCGGCCGGGGCCATCTCGTCAACGCACATCGATCGGCCCAAGCCGAGCGGTACCGCCTTCTGGTTCGACGCCCCACCGCCGTACCAGGTGACATGGGCGGCGGTGGTCAGCGGCGAGCACCTGCGCTTTGTCAGCGCACCGGCGATGTCCAGGATCGACTGGACGCTGCCGCGCTCGAGCAAGGCCCAGCGACAGGCAACTTGGTCCGAGGCCGAACGGCGGAGGGTCTCGGAGCTGCACGGGGCCTGCGGCGGCCCATGCCTCACCTGGTCGACGCGCGCCGGCTGGGAAGTGCTCCCGTCAGCCAGCCCCGCGACTGGTCCGTCCAAGCGACACCGTCTGCTCGGCGTCGCCGGCGCGCCGCGGTTCTGGGTGTTTGCCTGCGGAGGCGGCTTCGCGGCAAGGATGTGCGAGATCAGGGTCCAAGCCTTCGGCACCACGGCCCGCGAAGCCATCGACGCACTGAGGTTGGCCGTTTGGCAGCATGGCAGGCAGTATCCGCAGGTCAACGCAGCGCCGCCCTTGCCGTCGTCCGAGCCTGAAGCCCTGCCGCCGGAGATTCACCCTGAATACGAGTTGCGGGTGAGTCGTGAACTGCACGCGCACGGCTTCTGGCGGAGGCCTTGGAAGTTCGGCAAGATCGCCAGGGAACATCTGGCTTCGGTCCAAGGCCGTTCTGGCGGCCAATCCAGGTGATCGGCCGCGCTGACGTCTACAGGCCCGAGAGCACCGACTGTTCGCCGGCAGGCGACATTGCTGTGGCGAGCCAATCGGCGTAGCGTGACGAGTTGTCCGCCGCGGCCCGGGGCAAGCATCAAATTTAGTTGCCGGACAGCATCACTCTTAGTTGTGCGAGCGTGACCTCGACACCTCACGAATTTCGGCGCGCCAAATGACGTCCTGATAAGAACACTTCTCAGGACATCGCGAAAATTCTTCTATAGTGGGGGTACCGCTCTTGGGGGACCCCCTTTCTATGCCTACAGAGGTGGTGGCTACAGAGGTAGCGCCCACCCCCGCCCAGGTCTCGGCCGACGCCGGCCTGCCGGCGCGACGCCGTGGCCGTCCGCGGGGTGCGAAGACCCGTCTGCTGCGTGAAGGCAGCGGCGAGCTCGGCCGCCACCACTTCGCGTTCCTGCGTGCCCTGCTCGACGGGGTTGACCTCGAGCGTGCGTGGAAGCTCTACCTGTCATTCACCGGCGGGCCCAGCGATCGGCGGCACTTCGCCGGCCGGCTGCGCCTGGTTGTCGAGGCCATCGAGCGCGCGGGCTCAACGCGCGGATGCGTGACCGAGCTCGCTGTGGCGCTGCCGGCCTTGCGCGCCCTCCCCGACTTCGCGGTTGCACGGACCGGGCGGGGGGCAGGAAAAGCCGGACACATCGATCCCGTAGAGACTAAGCATGGCCTGGCGCCTAGCACCCCACCCTCCCCTTCGCTCGAGGAGTGGCGCTCCCAGTACTGTGGTTCGACCGGAATCGATGAGGACTTCTACACGGAAGCGGAGTGGCTCGAGCTGTACGTCGAGGAGTTCGGAGCGGAGGCCGCAAGGGGCCAGTCCGGGGCAGGAAAAGCCGGACACTTTGCCGCCCCGCCCTCCCCTGCCCTTTCTGCCACGACCCACGCCAGGCTCGTCGAAGGGTTGCCCGTCGTCGCGACATCGCGCCTGTCCGCGGCACAGCGAAAGGCCGTCGTCGAGGCCCTTGCGACGCTGGAGCGCGTGCTGTCGCGTGAGGCCAGTCTGGAAGACGAGGCTGGCTTCTGGCTCGGCTCCGGCATCCCGCGCGACCTGGCCAAGGTCGGCGTCAAGTCGCTTGGCGACCTGGTCAACTACATCAACATCTACGGGTTCCGGTGGCACCGCCGTGTACCCCGGATGGGCGTCGTTCGGGCCCGGCGGCTGCTCGAGTGGCTGACTCCCATCGCCGAGGCCGGCGGACGGCCCTTCAAGGAGTCGGCCCGGCGCCCCGAGACCGACCTGGCGCTGCTGCGCCGGCGGGAACTGGCGGGTCGGGGGGTGGCCGGTGCAGAGCCGTTCGCCCTCGTCCCGATCGTCGACGGCACCTTGTCCGATGCCCTGTCTGGCCGTCAGGGCGCCTTTCGATCGCATGAGGCCAACGTCTGGGGCGCGGAGACCGATGTTCAGGCGATCAGCCAGTGGCTGAGCCGGTACCAGGGGCAGACCCGGCGGGATTACACGCGCATCGCCGAGCGCTTCTACCTCTGGTGCATCCACGTCCGGCGCAAGGCCCTCTCCTCGCTCCAGGAGCCCGATCTGCAGGCCTACCAGGCCTTCCTGGCGGCTCCGCCGGCCGATTGGGTGCAGGAGCGCAAGGTGAGGCGCGAGGACGCCTCCTGGAGGCCTTTCCGCGGCCCGCTGGGGCGGAACAGCCAGCGCCACGAGTTCACCGTGCTGGGCAGCATGTTTTCCGCCATGCACGAGAAGGGGTACCTGCGGGCCAATGCGATGGCGAACCTGGGCCGGACGCTGGGCCTGCTGAAGCCGAGCATCGACGTTCGCCGTTCCCTGAGCGAGCGCCAGTGGGCCTTCGCCATGGAGGTGCTACATGAAAAGCCGGACACTCCCGAGCGGCGGCGCCTGCAGTTGCTGCTGGAACTCGGCAGCACCACCGGCCTTCGTTTGTCGGAGCTGGCCACGACCCGGCTGAAGGGCTTCCGGCGGGAACTGGTGGATGGGCAGGAGGCATGGTTGCTGGACGTCATCGGCAAGGGCGGGAAGCCCCGGACGGTGATGGTCTTCGACGAGATCAAGACGCTGCTCGAACAGCACCACCGGGACATGGACGCTGCAGGCCTGGGCTTCGACTCACGTGTGGAGAGAGTCCAGGCGGCCAACAGCCTTCCGACGACCGCGGCAGGCGAGCGCATGGCAGGAACTGGCCACGAACTCGACAGCAGGCCCGATGAGGGGGTGGGGCAGGCATTGCAGGACGCGTTGCGGGC
>JAFEEP010000134.1 GCA_018241045.1 Pseudomonadota bacterium
ATCAGCTCGAGGTCAGCACGAACACGCTGATGATCGCGTTCAACTACTTGTCGGGCGCCGAGCCGGAACTGGTCAGGCTGATCGACCGGCGGATGACCGAGCGCCTCCCCGTCACGCTCGACTGGCTCGACCGGAACGTGGCCGAATCCGGCCTGGGCAACGAGGTGGCGATCATCGCCAAGATGATGGAGCGGCTCGAAACCAGCATCGAGGAGTTCGGCCGGACCAGCCGCGATGCCCACCGCGCCACCAGCGAATACAATTCCGCACTCGAAGCTCATCTCGGCGAACTGGAGCAGGTGACCACCGCCGGGGTGGTGATCGGCGAGCTGGCTACCATCGCCAAGGTCATGCTCAAGCGCACCCGCGAGATCGAGAAACAGATGGCGCGCAGCGATGCCCAGACCCGCGCGCTGCGCAAGCGGCTGGCCGAGGCCCGGCGCAGCGCCGACGAGGATCACCTGACCGGCCTGCCCAACCGCCGCGCCTTCGAAGCCCGCTATGAGGAGGAGTACCGCCAGGCTTTCGCGGCCCTCGAACCGATGACCATCGCCTTTTGCGACATCGACAATTTCAAGCGGATCAACGATGGCCACGGCCACGAAGCGGGCGACCGCGTGCTCAAGCTGGTCGCCGACAGCCTGGCCCGCACCTCCGACGATCGCTGCCACGTCGCGCGGCACGGCGGCGAGGAGTTCGTCCTGCTGTTCCGCAACACCCCGATCGACGCGGCCTTCACCCGGCTTGAGGCACTGCGCCAGCAACTCGCCGAGCGCAGCCTGGTCAACCGTGCAACCGACCTGCCCTTCGGACAGATCACCTTTTCCGCCGGGATGGCTGATGTTTTCGCCTATTCAGATCGCCGCTCCGCGCTGAAGGCAGCCGATGCGGCGCTGTACCGGGCCAAGCAGGAGGGGCGCAACCGGATCGTCGTCGCGGGACCGGCCGAAACAGGCCCGATCCAGCTCGCCCCCGCCTGACCCGCAAAACGAAAGAGCCGCGCGAGGTTTCCCCGGCGCGGCCCTGTTCATTCAGGCCTTGCGACCTGCGGCGCTCAGTCGTCGGACTTGAGGAACGCCGGGATGTGATCGGGCGCCGGACCATCGTCACGGTCACTGCGCTCGCGCCGGGGACCACGATCACCGCCATCGCGGCGCGGGCCACGGTCGTCACGGCGCGGGCCGCGATCGCCGCGCGGACCACGACGGTCGCCGCGATCGCCACCACGATCACCGCGCGGCGGGCGGGTGTCTTCCAGCTCGGCGCCGGTTTCCTGATCGACGACGCGCATCGACAGGCGAACCTTGCCGCGCGGATCGATTTCCAGCACCTTGACCTTCACGGCCTGGCCTTCCGAAACCACGTCCGTCGGCTTTTCGACGCGCTCGTTCTTCATTTCGCTGACGTGGACGAGGCCGTCCTTGCCGCCCATGAAGTTCACGAAAGCGCCGAAATCAACGATCGTGACGACCTTGCCGTCATAGATCTTGCCGATTTCCGGTTCCTCGACGATGCCCAGGATCCACTTCTTGGCGGCCTCGATCTGGCCGAGGTCGGACGAGGAGATCTTGATCACGCCTTCGTCGTCGATGTCGACCTTGGCGCCGGTTTCGGCGACGATCTCGCGGATCACCTTGCCGCCGGTTCCGATCACGTCGCGGATCTTCGACTTGTCGATCTGGATCGTCTCGATGCGCGGGGCGTGAGCCGAAAGCTCGGTCCGGGCAGTGCCCAGGGCCTTGGTCATTTCACCCAGGATATGGGCGCGGCCGCCCTTGGCCTGTTCCAGAGCAGCCTGGAAGATCCCGCGCGTGATGCCCGCGACCTTGATGTCCATCTGCATCGTGGTGATGCCTTCGCTGGTGCCGGCCACCTTGAAGTCCATGTCGCCCAGGTGATCTTCGTCACCCAGGATGTCGGACAGCACGGTGAACTCGTCGCCTTCGAGGATCAGGCCCATGGCGATGCCCGAAACCGGGCGGGTGATCGGCACGCCCGCGTCCATCATCGACAGCGCGCCGCCGCAGACGGTGGCCATCGACGACGAGCCGTTGGACTCGGTGATGTCCGAGACCACGCGGATCGTGTAGGGGAAGTCTTCCTTGGTCGGCAGCACCGCCTGCAGCGCGCGCCAGGCGAGCTTGCCGTGGCCGGTGTCGCGGCGCGACGGGGCGCCGAAGCGGCCCACTTCACCCACCGAATAGGGGGGGAAGTTGTAATGCAGCATGAAGCGCGAATAGGAGAGGCCTTCCAGCCCGTCGATCATCTGCTCCGCATCCTTGGTGCCAAGGGTGGTGGTGCAGATCGACTGGGTTTCACCGCGGGTGAACAGCGCCGAACCGTGGGTGCGCGGCAGGAAGCCGACCATCGCCTCGATCGGGCGGACCTGATCGACCTTGCGGCCGTCGATACGCTGGCCGTCCTTGAGGATGGCGCCGCGCACGATGTCGGCCTCTACCTTCTTCATGGTCTTGATCGCGACCATCTGGGTCTGGGCGTCTTCACCGGCGAAGGCTTCCTTGGCCTTGTCGCGCGCCGCGTTGAGCGCAGCCGAGCGGGCCGACTTGTCGGTCAGCTTGTAGGCAGCGGCAACGTCCTTGCCGACCAGCTTCTTGAGCTGGTCCTTGATCGCCGAATTGTCGCTGACGGCGACGTCCCAAGGCTCCCTGGCGGCCTTCTCGGCCAGGTCGATGATGAGGTTGACGACCTTCTTGCATTCGTCGTGCGCGAAGATCACCGCGCCAAGCATCACGTCTTCCGACAATTCCTTGGCTTCGGATTCGACCATCATCACGGCATTGCCGGTGGCGGCGACAACCAGGTCAAGCTCCCCCTCGCCGATGGCTACGTCCTGCTTGGGGTTGAGGAGGTATTCGCCATCCTTGTAGCCCACGCGGCAGGCGCCGATCGGACCCATGAAGGGCACGCCCGAGATGGTCAACGCGGCCGAGGCGGCGATCATCGCCAGCACATCGGGTTCGCACTCGCCATCAAACGACAGCACCTGGGCAATGACGTTGATCTCGTTGTAGAAACCTTCGGGGAACAGCGGGCGGACCGGACGGTCGATCAGGCGGCTGACCAGCGTTTCCTTTTCGGTGGCGCCGCGTTCACGCTTGAAGAAGCCGCCCGGGATGCGCCCGGCGGCGAAGAACTTTTCCTGATAGTGGACGGTGAGCGGGAAGAAATCCTGCCCTTCCTTGACGTTCTTGGCAGCCGTCACGGCGCACAGAACGACAGTTTCGCCATAGGTGGCGAGGACCGCGCCATCAGCCTGACGGGCAATGCGGCCGGTTTCCAGGGTGAGGGTCTTTCCGCCCCACTCCATCGATACGGTTTTGACGTCGAACATTTCGTTTCCTTCACCTCGCCAGCCCTATGCGTGGCGGGGCTTGCTGCCGGGGGTTCCGTCCCGGTCCGGTGTGGGGCATCTGCGTCCCCGGTTAGGCGCCCCGCCGGATTGCGGCGACGCCTTAAAGCAAAAGCGGCCCCGTAGGGCCGCTCCGCGTGGTTACTTGCGAAGACCGAGCTTGGCGATCAGGGCGTTGTAACGATCAACGTCCTTCTTCTTCAGGTAGGCCAGCAGCGTGCGGCGCTTGTTGACCATGGTCAGCAGGCCGCGGCGCGAATGGTTGTCCTTGTGGTGATCCTTGAAGTGGCCCTGCAGCGTGTTGATGCGGCTGGTCAGGATCGCGACCTGGACTTCCGGCGAACCGGTGTCACCCTTGGCGCGGGCGTTGTCCGCAATGATCTCAGCTTTCTTTTCGGCGGTAACCGACATGATTCTTACTCCGCGACATCGGGAAGGTTGAACCCCCGGATCACGCGGGCGTCGCCGCCCGAAAGCTCCACCAGTGCGACGGGAACCATTCCCCTTCGCGCCCAGTAAAGCCCATCATCCTGGGTCAGTCCGGTCAGAACCCGGCCCTGGCGGACCATGCTTGCCTGTTCCGGACCGAGGTTGAGAGCCGGGATGTCGACCAGCCCTGCCTCCAGCGGCAAGAGTACGTTCTCAAGTGGCGCGCCCTTACCCACTTCGTTCAATTTGTCCAGCGAAATCGCCTGATCCAGCCCGAATGGCCCTGCGCGCAGGCGGCGTAGCATGGTGACATGACCGACCGTGCCGAGGGCATGGGCAATGTCGCGGGCAAGGCTGCGGATGTAGGTGCCCTTGGAGACGGTAACGGTGAGAGTTGCGTACTGCGGGCTGCGGTCCCACTCACCAATGAAACCTTCCTCAAACGCGTGCCATTGGTGAATGGTAACGCGCCGCGGCTCCATTTTGACGTCTTCGCCAGCCCGCGCACGATCATAAGCCCGTTGCCCGTCAATCTTGATCGCGGAATAGGCAGGCGGATATTGCTCGATCTCACCTAAAAATTGCTGCTCAGTCACGGTTTCAACCGGTCCAAATCCGGGCATTTCATCGGAAGTCGCAACAACCTGCCCCTCCAGATCAAGCGTATCCGTTTCCGCCCCGAACTGAACGGTAAACGCATACTCCTTGCTCGCATCGAGCATCCGCCCGCACAGCTTGGTCGCCTCGCCCAGAGCAATCGGCAGCACGCCGCTGGCCAGCGGATCGAGCGTGCCACCGTGGCCGACCTTGACCTTGCCCAGCCCTGCTTGTCGCAGGTTGCGCTTGACCGCGCCAACGGCCTGGGTGCTCCCCAGCCCGACCGGCTTGTCGAGGATGATCCAGCCGTGGGGCATCCGGTCAGGCCCCGGCGAACATTTCAGCAAGCGCGACGTAGTGCTGGC
>JAFEEP010000135.1 GCA_018241045.1 Pseudomonadota bacterium
ACAATTGCTGGAAATCATCGCGACTGATCTTGCCCATGCGCAGCGCTTCGGAACTGATCCCCGACTGCTCGGCGAGGATACGAGTGGCAAGCTGATCAGCGCTCATTTCGAGGCTGAAGAAGGCAGTGGCGGCGCCGACCGACTTGTCCGCCTCGATTCCGTCGGCCAGGTCACGCCGCAAACGGTCGGCGGCGTTGAAGGCGATGTTGGTGGCGAGCGAGGTCTTGCCCATGCCGGGACGCCCGGCCAGGATGATCAGGTCGGAATCGTGCAGCCCACCGATCTTCTCGTTGACCGAGGTAAGCCCGGTGGTGGTTCCCGAAATGTGCCCGCCTGACAGCAGCGCCAGCTCGATCATGCCCAGCGCGGTGCGGGTGGCGGTGGCGAAGCCTTGCGCCTCACTGCCCGAACTGGCCCCTTCGGCAACCTTGTAGAGCGCCGCTTCTGCCGCGGCGACCTGCTCCATCGGCTCGACGCTTTCCGAGGTGTCGAGCGCGTTGTTGACCAGATTGCGCCCGACCGACACCAGTTCACGGAGCAGGGCAAGGTCATAGATCTGCCCGGCCAGCTCGCGCGGGGCAAGCAGGCCCTGCCCGTCCGCCGTCAGCCGCGCGAGATAGGCCGCGCCGCCCAGTTCCTTCAACGCCTCGTCCGCCTCGAAATAGGGCTTCAAGGTGATCGGAGTGACCACCGCCTTGCGATCCAGCAATTGCAGGATGCGTTCGTAGATCCGGGCGTGAATCGGCTCAAAGAAATGTTGCGGCAGGATCGGGGTGTTGAGTTCCTCGATCACCCGATTGTCGATCAGCACCGCGCCAAGGAACGCCGCCTCCGCCTCGACATTGCTGGGCAACGCGCGCGCGGCGGGTTCGTCGGAGCGGGTGATCAGATCGAGTTCGGCCATGGGAGGCGTTCAATGCGCGCTGCGCCCGTCCCGCGCAAGCTGCCTGCGGCGATCCGGGGCTGTGGATAGCGGGGACGGAATTGCCGACTTGCCCCGCCATTTTGCATCTGCGAAAAGCGCGCCAGCATGGCCGACCCACGGATCATCGATATCGCGCTCGACGAAGCGACGATCCTGTGGCGCAACGCCGACATCGAGCAGGAACGGCGGATCGCGATCTTCGACCTGATCGAAGAGAACAGCTTCAAGCCGCTGCGCGCGTGGGAAGCGGGGCACCAGGGGCCCTATCGCCTCAAACTGTCGGTCGACGATGGCCGCCTGATCCTCGAGGCGAGCAGCGAATCAGGCTCCGTGCTCGAAACGCTGATCCTCGGACTTGGCCGGTTCCGCCGCCCGATCCGCGAATATTTCGCGATCTGCGACAGCTATTACCAGGCGATCCGCCGCGCCACCGCGGCCGAGATCGAGACGATCGACATGGCCCGGCGCGGGGTTCACAACGAAGCGGCGGAAATGCTGCTCGAACGGCTCGACGGCAAGGTCGAGACCGACTTCGCCACCGCGCGGCGGCTCTTTACCCTGATCTGCGTGCTGCATATCAGGGGGTAAAGGGCGGGGCGCAGGATCATGGCACGAAAATCAACCGCATCACGCCACCTGCGGCTGCGCCTGCTCGGCGTGTTCGGCCTGCTGGCGCTGGTCGCCGGAATCTGGGGCTGGTGGCAGTTGCACCACTGGCAACCGCCGCGCGCCAGCTATCCGATGCAGGGTGCGGAGATCGGCAATGCGGATGGCCCGGTCGACTGGAAGGCGTTGAAGGCGATCGGCGCCGACTTCGCCTATCTCGACGCCTCGGCCAGTGCCTTTGCCCGCGACGACAGCTTTGCCCAGAACCTTGAGGATGCCAAGGCGGCGAAGCTGCAGGTCGGCGCGTTGCACCGCTACGATCCGTGCCAGCCGGCCGAACGCCAGGCGGCCAACTTTGTCACCGTGGTCCCTCGCGATCCCAAGATGCTCCCTCCGGCGGTCGAGCTGGACATGCTGGGCGACGACTGCCCCAATCCGGTCAGCGACGCCGGAATCGAAAGCGAGCTGACCACCTTCCTCAACCAGATCGAGACGCACACCGGCAAGCCGGCGATCCTCAAGATGACCTCGCGCTTTCAGGCACGCTATCACATCGCCTCGCAGATCGACCGCAACCTGTGGCTGGTGCGCACCCGCTTGCAGCCCGACTACGCCGGGCGCCCATGGACGCTGTGGACCGCCAATTCCCGGCTGAGCACCGAGGCGAGCGACAACGGGCTGCGCTGGGTGGTGGTGCAGCCCTGAAGGAGACGCCGATGATCGACCGCGACACCCTGATCGCCGCCGCGCGCGAGGCTGCGGCCAGGGCCTATGCCCCCTACAGCCGCTTTCACGTCGGCGCGGCGCTGGGCTTTGCCGATGGCAGCGTGGTGACCGGCGCAAATGTCGAGAACGCCAGCTATGGCCTCACGCTTTGCGCGGAAACGGCGGCGGTGGCGCGGGCCATGAACGGCGGGTGGCGCGGCGAGCTGGTCGCGGTGGCGATCACCGGCGGCCGCGACGGCGATCTGGCCGAACCCGTCGCGCCATGCGGGCGGTGCCGCCAGGTGCTGAGTGAACTGGCCCAGTTGGGCGGCACCGATCCGCTGGTGTGGTGCGCGGGGGCGGAGCAGGTCAGCGAACATCGCCTGTCCGACTTGCTGCCCCATGCCTTCGGACCCGCCAGCCTGTAGGCTGATCAGCCCGCGGCGCGCTCCTCCAGCCATTCGAGCAGCGCGCCCATGCAGTCGCGGCCCAGCCCGGCGCTGCGTTCGGGCGACCAGTTCTGCACCGTGCAGGGCAGGCCGTCGTAGTCCTTGAACGGCATTTCCAGCGTCATCGACACCGCACCGAACCGTTCGGCAAGCTGGTTGGTCGACATGGTCATATTGGCATGGCCCGCGCGCGCCACCGGATAACCGAGCCTGGTCTGAAAATCGGGCGTCCGCCGGGCGAGGATCGCCTTGTAGCGATCGAACCCGTCCTGCAGTCCCTGCGACCACGAGGGAATGCCCTCGAACCCGGCGAGGAACACCGCCGGAATCGCCTCGTCGCCGTGGACGTCCATGGCGAAGTCGACCCCGCTTTCATCCATCGCGTTGCGGATCGCCAGCACCTCGGGCGATTTTTCCGCGGTGGGGCTTTCCCATTCGCGGTTGAGGTTGGTGCCGACCGCGTTGGTGCGCAGGTGGCCACGCCGCGACCCGTCGGGATTGGCATTGGGGACGACATGGAACCGGCACAACTGGCGCAGCCGCCGCGCCACCGGATCGGCCGGATCGGTCAGGCAATCGAGCGCGCCCTCCATCCACCATTCGGCCATCGATTCACCCGGATGCTGGCGGGCATAGAGCCATACCTGCGTCTTGCCCTCGCCCAGTTCGAGGCAATCGATCGGCTGCCCGTCAAGACTGTGGCCGAGACAACGATAGGTCACGCCGTCGGCCTCGGCCACCTGCGCGATCAGGTCGTGGTGCCGCTCCATCGAATAGGGGGCGAAGTAGGCGAACCACGCAAGGTCACTGTCGGGAGTGTAACGAATGGTCAGCGTGCCCTGCTCCTCGCCCTTGTCGTAGGAACCGGCGGCGCGCGCCCAGAACTGGCGGTCCTCGCTGACCGCGGCGTTGTAGCCGGGCCAGCCATCAGGGTAGGCCGAGGCATCGAGCCCGGTGATCTTCAACACCAGCTCACGCCCCGCCGCCCCGGCGACGCGGAAGTGAAACCACTGAAAGAAGTCCGACTGGTGATCCTTGCGGATCTTCAACCGCGCGCTTGCGCCGTCGATCGAGAGGACTTCGATGTTGCCGCTGTCGAAGGCGGCGTCGATGGAAATGGGGGAAGAGGTCATTTGACCTCGATAGTCGCACCGGACTGGCCGGGGAAGTCCTTGAACAGCGCCTCGGCCATCTTCGGCGCGGCCAGCGCCGTATCGGCCAGCGGCGACTTGGCATCAACGTCAAAGCTGGCGCGGCCTTCCCACAGGGTATGGGCGCTGGCGCGGTCCTTGATCATCACCCCAAGTTCGGTCTGGACCTGCTGCCTGGGTCCGCCGCCAAGGTTGAAGCCCAGCCCGATGCCCAGCCCGCCGCCATAGCTGCCGGTCGATCCGCCGACCCCGACCGAAACCGGGCCAGAGCGACGCGCCGGGTCCGACATCGACTTGGCCAGTCGCAGTTCCGCCACCTGCGCGCCCTGCCCGGCTTCGGCCTGGCTGTAGCCGAGCAGGGTCAACTGGCGCTGCACCGCGATCTGGTAGGTCTGCCATTCGAGCGACTTGCCATCGACGCCCGGCGCCGGTTCGACCGCGATCGCCCCCTTGCCCAGCGGGGTGACGTCGGGAACGTGAAACCGGGTGACCTGGACCGGACCGACCGGGGCGACGCAGCCCGACAGGGCGGCCAGGCCGAGAACGGCAACGGACAGCGGCAGGAATTTCATGACGGGCGACCTTTTTGCGGGCGTTCGGATCGCGCAAATGTGTCCCCGAAAGTCCCGCCGTGCAAGGTGCTTAGCGTTTCACGCTTTCCTCGCCGGTGCGCAGCGGGAAGCCATCGAACAGCGCGTGGGCCAGCCGCGTCGCGATCGCGGTGTCGGTCCACTTGTCGTCGCCTTCGCGAGTGGCGATCGCCGCGCGCCCTTCCCACAGCACCTTGCCGCTGGCGCGGTCGCGGATGCGCGCCTCCAGCATGGTGGAAAGCAGCGCCTTCTTGGGCTTGGTCCCGTCAATATAGAGCCCCAGGCCCATCATCGAACCACGGTTGGAAACGCCCATGCTCATCTCCCCGCTGACCGGCTTGTGCTTGGCTTCGGCGGGTTCCAATTCGTTGCGCACGATCCGCACCTCGGCCACCTGGCCCGCGCCCGCCGCCGGAGCCGCCTGATAGCCTGAACCCAGCAATTCGCTTTCGACCGCCGCCTGATAGGTCGCATCCTGGCGCAGGTCGATGCCGCCCGCGCCTTCGGGCATGGGACTGACGGCGATGGTTCCGCTGCGCAGAGCGGCCGCGCCATCGCCCTCGGCACGGAAGCGGGCGATCTCGATCCGGCCTTCCGCCGCCGACGATGATCCGCGCGACGGGCCATAGCGGTCACGCTCCCAGCCCGGGCGATCCCAGTCACGCCCGCCCCACGGCCCCGGCTGGGCGAGGAGCGCCGTGCCCGACATGGCAAGCATCGCAGCAGCGACTGGAAGGGCGAGCGAGGCGCGGGATCGGTGCATGGAAAACCCTTCGGTGCGAAGATGCGTTGCGCCCCCGCATCCGCTCTCCGTCCGCGCACCTTTCCCGGCGATGAACAATGCCGGAAAGAGCATGACGTTAACCATTTTGCCGCTTGAAAGTGCTAGCAGGCCCTTGTCATGTCGCAGAAACTTCCCGCCCTCGTCACCGGCGGCGCCGGCTATATCGGCAGCCACGCCGTCCTCGCTCTGACCGACGCCGGCTGGCCGGTGGCGGTGATCGACAACCTGACCACCGGGTTTCGCTGGGCGGTGCCAGACGGGGTGGCGTTCTACCACGGCGATATCGAGGATGCGGACTTGCTCGCACGGATCTTCGCAGAACAGAAGATCGGCGCGGTGGTGCATTTCGCCGGGTCGATCATCGTGCCCGAATCGGTGACCAATCCGCTCAAGTACTATCACAACAACACCGCCAAGAGCCGCGCGCTGATCGCCGCCGCCGTGGCCGCCGGGGTGCCGCACTTCATCTTCAGCTCGACCGCCGCAACCTATGGCATCCCCAAGGAAAGCCCGGTCAGCGAGGACAGCGCCAAGGCGCCGATC
>JAFEEP010000136.1 GCA_018241045.1 Pseudomonadota bacterium
GAGCGCCTCGGGCGGCTCTGGCTCCACGCCCTCAGGCAAAGGGACGGCGACATCGTGCCACCAGCGATCCCGGCCGGCGTCCATGTCCACCGACTCGCCGCTGGCGCGGATGACGACCATATGCTGCACCGAAGGAGACGCCTTCGCTGCGCCTTCGGCGATGGCCTTCATGGGCACGGCCTTGCCACGGCGGGTGGTGCTGTCCACCGTTACCAGCACCTTGGCCTCGGCCGATTGCAGGCGCGTGGCGAGCGAGTCCGAGCCATAGCCCGAGAACGCGGGCACGACCACCGCGCCGATCTTGGCGCACGCCATGACGCTGACGGCCGCCTCCGGCACCGGCGGCATGAACAGCGCTACCCGATCGCCCTTGGCAACGCCGAGCCTGCGCAGCCCTGCGGCAAAGGCGTCCGTCTGGCGCTTGAGTTGCGCGAACGTCAGGCTGCGCCGCTGGCCGCTGTCGCCTTCGTAGACGACGGCGGTTCGCTGCGCCTGCTCGGGGTCGGCGGCATGGCGATCCACGCAGCTTTCCACCACATTCAGCGTCGCGCCCTTGAACCATTGCGGAAAAGCGCGGCCACGCGAAGTGTCGCGGACGCATTCCACCTTGCCATGCAATGGAATTCCAAGATCTTCGGCTGCCGCCGGCCAGAACCATTCGGGCCGATCGACAGACGCTTGGTGCAATTCCTCCAGCGTCGAGAATCCCCAACGCTTCATGGCCGCAGCAAGCCTGCTGCGCTCCATCTGCTCCGGCCCTGGCCGCCATACTGCGGCCAAGGGGCTGCCAAAGATTGCGCGACCTTTCATGCTCAGGCCTGCTGCTGTGCCGCAGCCTTCTTGGCGGCCGCTTCCGACTTGATCTTGGCCTGCAGGGCCTCATAGTCGGCCCGCTTGAGCATCAGGCCAGCACGCTTGCACTCGCAGACCACCTCGTCACGCTGGTTGTAGCCCGTGTGGCGCCACCAGACGATGCCGGAATCCGGACGCTTCTTGGACTCTCGGCGCTCCAGCACCTCAGTCACCACATGGATGGTGTCGCCATGGAATACGGGATTCGGAAACTTGATTTCGTCAAAGCCCAGATTGCCCAGCGTGGTTCCGATGGTGGTGTCGATCACGATGACGCCGTTCACCAGGGCCAGCAGGAACATGCTGTTCACCAGCCGCTGCCCGAAGATGCTGTTCTTGGAGTATTCCGCGTCGATGTGCAGGGGCGCGCAGTTGTAGGTGAGCGCGGAGAACAGGGTATTGTCCATCTCCGTCACGGTGCGGCGGATGGGGTGTTCGATGAGCAATCCTGGTGTCAGGTCTTCGTAGCAGAGTCCGGCCATGGCCTGGTCCTTTCTTGATAAATATGTGGTTTCAGGAAGCGCTGGCTGTCAGCACCTTGTGCAGCTCAATCACTTGGCGCGCCGTCTTGACGTGGGCGTAGTCGATGTGCTGCCCCTCGTACACGACGGCTGCATTGCCTTCGGCTTCGGCCTTCTCGAAGGTGTCGATCATTCCCTGGTAGAAGACAACCTCCTGCGCCGAGGGAGAGAACACCTCGTTGGCGAGTTCGATGTGCGAGGGATGGATCAGCACCATCGTGGTGAATCCCATTTGGCGGTTCTGAATTGCAAAGGCCCGGGCACCTTCGGGATCCTTCAGGTCCTGCCAGATCCCCACCCATGAGAACTGCCGGCCGGCGGCTCGGTTTGCCAGTTGCGCACGGCTGCGCAGATACAGGGTTTCCTGTCCGCCTGGGGTGAACTGGAACCCGATCGAGCGCGACACATCGGCGTCCTTTGCCGTACCAGCAAAGAGTGTGGCAATGCGCGGCGACGCGGCCAGAATGGCTTCGCAGCTAGCGTAGGCTTGCGCCGTCTCCAGGGAGACAACCATCTCCACCGTGCCAGGCTTGACGCCGTTGCGACGCTCAAAGTGGGAGATCAGCGCCTCGCAGGCGATGAAGTCCTGGGGGCCGTAGTTTTTCGGCAGCAATACGCCATCCAGGCCGGGGATGACGATCTTCTCCAGATCGTCACCCGTCATGCCGGTCTCCAGCGAATTCAATCGAACGTAGATCCCCACCTTGCGCTCGCCCTGGGCGAGCTTGCGGATGGAATTCGCGACGATCTCGCGCGCCTGCGCCTTCATCGCGTTGGGGACGGCATCTTCCAGATCGAGGATGACGCCGTCGGCGCCTTTGGCGACCGCCTTTTCGGGCAGCCCCTCCTTGTGACCAGGAACGAAGAGAACGGAGCGCATGGGTCTCATGGATGGATTCCTTCAAATGTGTCGATGTTCTGAGAATTATACATAATATATTATCGATTGTACAGAAAAAATTCTGACCATTCCCCAACGTCAGGCCCAAAGACCCTGGCGCTCGAACGCGGTGATCAGGTGTTCCGCACCGCTGGCAATATGGCGAAACATGAGGGCATGCACGGCCTGCGCGTCCCCCACTCGAATCGCCTGCGTGATGAGCGGGTGGTAGGCCACGGCTCCTTCGCCATGGCCTTCGATACTTGCGTAGAAGCGGTTGGGAAGTTGTTTGGCCAAACTGCCCATCAGCGATGCCAGTCGCGGCGACCGCGCCGCCAGATTGATCGAGCGGTGAAACTCGTGCCCAAGCCGAGCCAGCATCACCTCATCCCCTTCGGCCAAGGCCTGCTCATGGCGAACATTGATGCCCTGCAATTGCGCGAGCTCCGAATCCGACATGTACTTCACGGCACGCGCAGCCAATTCGGCGCCGATGGTGGCCTGAGTCCAGAAGATGTCCCTCAAGTCCTCCCTCGTGAAGCTGCCCACCATGAATCCATGGCGCGGCACCCTTTGCACAAGCGCCTCGCTCGCCAGCAGCAGCAGCCCTTCACGGACCGGGGTTGCACTCACCCCCAGTTCCCCGGCAATCGCATTGGCGCGCAAATATTCCCCGGCCCGCAACTTGCCGGAGACGATGCGCTCACGCAGGTATGCAGCAACAGCGGCCGACAGCTGTTGCCGCTCCCCCTCCCCCGGCGGACGAGCCGTTGCGGCCATCTGCTGCATGCCGATCACAACGTGGTGGCGTACCCACCATCCACCGGCACCACGGCAGCGGTGACATACGCACCAGCCTTGGAGGCCAGATAAATGGCTGCGCCAGCCATGTCCGAGTCCGCCGTCAGGCGCTTGAGCGGAATGGGCGCCACCATGTTCTCAAGACCTTTGCTCTCAAGCGTGCCTGCCAGCATCTTGCTCGGGAACATGCCGGGGGCGATCACATTCGCCGTGATATGGCGCGAAGCAAGCTGCGCAGCGAGATGCTTGGTGAGTTGGTGCAGCGCCGCCTTGCTACTGGTATAGGCATAGGTCTCGTGCTGGGGAATGTGGAAGGCATCGATGGAGCCCACATTGATGATGCGCGCCGGATCTTCCGCACTTGCGCCCGCCTCAAGCAATGGCAGCAGTTCCTTGACGAGAAAGAAGGTGCCCTTGACATTGAGGTCGAAAACCTTGTCCCAGCCAGACTCCGGATATTCCGCAATGGGAGCGGCCCAGATGGCTCCCGCATTGTTGATCATCACATTGATCGACTTGACCTGCTGACTCAGTTCTGCCGCGAAACGCTTGCGATCTTCATCCTTGGCCACATTGCATGCCAGCGCCGAGCAATCGCCGTGTGCTTGCAGTTCCTGCGCCAACTGCTGGCAGCTCTCCAGATCGCGCGAGCAGATGATGACCTTGGCGCCAGCTTTCACAAACGCTTCGACAATCGCCCGCCCAATGCCGCGGCTGCCGCCGGTCACCAGAACGGTCTTGCCCGCTACGCCAAACAGATCCTTGATAACGTCCATCTTTACTTTCCTCCGGTTTGCATGGAGCCGCACTTGTCGCGGCAGAACGTGCCGAGGCCCCGCCCTTTCCGTCGAAGACGATGTGGACACGGATGAGGCAACAGGCGCTTCACAAAACTTTATGTATTATGCATTATTTTTAGAAAATGTGAAACCCAACGCAAAGCCATGGTGCTAACCCCTCTTCAGAGTCTTTCCGTCGCTGTCTCCCGGCGTGTCAGACAAGGGGTTTCATGCGCGCACGCGCTGGCGCTCATGCACGCGGCCCGTGGCCCGTGGCCCGTGGCCCGTGGCAACGGTAGCCGCAGGAACCTGTTGCCTGACAATCAGTTGCTTGAAACTTATGATGGCTGCAAGGGTTCTCGGCAGCCTTCGCAGGCAGACTGAATCGCCCCCCCCGGGGCACCACTCGAACGACGGCGCCCACCTCCGCTCAAGGTCATCACCGCGGCCACCACCCAGCTCGATGCCCCACCGGCCCCAAAGTTGATCTTGACTCTAGAAAATTACCATATTATTATGCATAATATATTATTTTAGCAATCAACTCAGAAAGCCAGCAGCATGAAGATCTTGGTCCCCGTGAAACGCGTGGTGGACTACAACGTGAAGGTCCGCGTGAAGTCGGACGGCACGGGCGTAGACATCGCCAACGTGAAGATGAGCATGAACCCCTTCGAC
>JAFEEP010000137.1 GCA_018241045.1 Pseudomonadota bacterium
ACGAACACCTCGCCGTCCTGATCGATCGGTGGAAATCCGATCTGAACAGCACATACAACTCATGGTTTCTCTGGGACCAGCGGCTGAAGAATTTCCGATCGATCCGCCGCGGCCTGGCCCAGGTGGCGCGCGAGATCGAAGCGGGAACGTTCGGCAACGCTTACCGGGGCTCGGCGCTGGAGACGGTTGTCGGCTCCATCGCCGAGCAGCGCCAGATCTTCAAGGGCGCGGATCACGCCTTTCTCTGGAAACCCAAGCTGCGCATCCCTGACATCTACGAGAACCCGGCCAACCAGAAAGCCTTCGCCCATTTGCTGACAAGCTGTGACTGCTGCGACATGGCCGAAGGGGTCATCGAAGCCATTCGCCGCATCGATGCTGTGCAGATCAAGGGCTTGGGGCCGGCGGCGGCCAACCTGCTCTATTTCATTCACCCCACCTGGGTCGTGCCTTTCAACACGGCGATAGTCAAGGGCTACAACGCGTTGACCGGCAGCCATGTCAAACTAGGGAGGTGGGACCATTACTTGACGATGCGTGAAGGGGTGCTCCGACTCAACAGCGAGCATCGCGCGCGGTTGTCGAACGACCTGGGCGCCATCGCGGGCCTGCTGTTCGACGTCGGAAGCGGCCGCTACGCGGCGCCTCCGCGCGAGGACGACCAGGCCGCCCGCGCCGCTTGGGAAGTCGACCTGCAGCGCGTTCGGGAAGAGAGCGCCTCGGCGCACAAGCAATGGCTCGCGCAAAGGGAAGGGGACACGACGCACACCGAGGTCCAGGGCTGGCTGCGTGATCTGGGCAAGTCACTGGGCTTCGACGTCTGGGTGGCGGCCAATGACCGCAACCGTAGTTATGGCGCAGGACGGCTTTGCGATGGCTGTCTGGACCAGTTGCCGCTGCAGATCAACGGGGCTGCGGATGCGGTACGCCTGATCGACGTGGTCTGGCTCGACCCGGTCTCCCGGCGCGTCAAGGCGGCCTTCGAGGTGGAGCATTCGACCACGATCTACTCGGGCATCGTGCGCATGCTCGACCTGGCGCTGGACGGCGACATGGGCTCGGAAAGTACGCTGTTTCTGGTCGCGCCGGACGAGCGCCGCCAGGAAGTCGCCCAGCAGCTGCGCCGTCCGGCATTCTCCCGGGTCGCCGACCTCGGCATTCGCTACCTGCCGTATGGCGAACTCAAGGACCATCGCCAGGCGATCCAGCGGTTTGGGGCCGGCATAAAGCCCTTGCTCGAAGTCTCAACCGTACTTTGATGCGGCGCCAGGGGAGCTTTTGCTGCGGTCCTGCCTTGAGCCAGCGCTTGACCTTGCCACGTGGGAAGGTTTTATCGTTGACGCGCGACGCTGAAGCCGCCGCGCTGAAGGATACCGCCATGCTATCCAATGTCGAAGTCCGGGGCAGGTTAGAGCAAGACTTGCTGAGCCTTTACCGTAGGGCACTGTCCGCCGGCTGCTTGGACGTGGCCGAACATCTGCTGCGGGCGCTGGAGCAGTTGGCAGCTACTGGCTCCTCGTGCGCCGCGCTGGACGCGGGCTACCTGGACCTCGCAGCCCATGCCCGCCGCAGACCGGGTTCAGGTGGACGCCTCGCTTGAAGGTCGCCAACGGCATCTCCGCCCGGCTCGGGGAGCGGGGCACCGCCGTGCAGCACCAAGGCGAGCAGGGCGACATGGCTAAAGATACCACCCTGGGGTTCTTCGTCCTGGTTCAGGTCTGGGCATCGACCCCGATCAGCAGCCTCGAGGCGCCCGCGTAGTGATGCGAAGGCACCTCCAGATTACTGGGAGCCGGCACGTTCTTGTATACGCGGCCCGCGAGGTCGAATTTCGAGCCGTGGCAGGGGCAGAAGAAGCCGCCCGGCCAATCCTCGCCGAGATCCGCCGTGCCCGGAACGGGGCGGAAACCCGGAATGCAGCCAAGGTGGGTGCAGATCGCGATCATCACGCCGAACTCGGGCCGGATCGAGCGTAGCTCGTTGCGCGCGTACGGGGCTGCTGGGGCCGGCTCGATTGCGGGTCGCTCAGCCGCTCAGTGGGGGCGCGCAATGCCGCGATCATCTCGGGCGTACGGTGCAGCACCCAAACCGGCTTGCCACGCCACTCCACAGTCAACAACTGGCCGGGCCTGATGGCCGTGAGATCCACCTCCACGGGAGCCCCCAATGCGCGTGCGCGCTCGCTGGGGGCCATGGAGGCGACGAAGGGCGTGCTAGTTGCCACGACGCCTGCAGCACCCGCAGCGGTGACGCTGGTGATCCAGATACGTTTGGACAAGTCCACAGGTCTGGAGGTATGTGACATCTCGGCACCTCACTCAAGCAAGCATACGAGTCAGAACGGAACACGGGCCACAGATCCGTGATGCCGCTGCGCCTTGCGCCGCCTCTTTCCGTGACCTACCCATTCATCCCGGCGAGCGCGTCCGACGGAACGGTCCCGTAGCACCACAAAAGTTGGATTCGATCCGCTTGCCTTGCCACGAGGCGAGAGCGCCACAATTCGACTGCTGGCCATAGGGCGAAGTTCCTGCGCTTCGTAGTCGCCCCACGAGATTCTTCGGGCGTCTGAGGACGCGGCCAAGGCGACCTGAGAGCGCACCGAGGCCGCGTTGAGCCGAACTTACTTCACGGCCTTGAGCAAATAGTCATCGCCCTCCCGGACGAACTCGAAGGACACGTGCGGACCGATCGCCAGTTTGCCCAGCAGCACGGGATCCTTGACCAAGAACCCCATGGTCATCGGTGACCGACCCAGGCTGTCGATCGAGCCGTGTGCGATGGTCACGACACCCGTCTGGACGTCGAGCCGCTTGACGACGCCCTGCGACATATGAGATGTGCATACGCTGGGGCTGGCGGCACCCGGAACACTTCAAGAACGAAAAAACCGCGAGCAAGTCCGAGCAGAGACCGAAGCCGCTATGCGACAAGGCCGTCTGTCTTATGGCGAAAGCAACTATCCACGAGGTGCAGAAGCAGCACCGGCAACGTCGAGCAAGACCCGCCAACAGGTGATCAACGAGATGCGCAATGAAACGGCCGCGCAGCGCGAAGCACGGTGACAGCTGTACTCGGCTAACAGAAAAAGAAAGGCTATGTCTGAATAAACTGTTGCAGCTTCACACTGTCAAACGCCTGTTGGATGGCATAGCACTGCTTGCCTTCATCTTTGATGGAGGGAGGTTTCACAGCAGGCTCATGTTGGCGCCCTTTTCACGGCTTCCTGTGCCGCCTCACGACGAGTCCGATTGGGGGCATGTCGCCGAAAAGATGACGAACTGATTACGCAAATGTAATTAATGCGTAGCACGTCGGTCAGCGATCTCCGTCTAGCATTCCGATAACGCGCCGTCGCACCAGCAAACAAGTTTCCATTGAAGTCAAAGGAGCATCCTTATGAACCTGCCGTATGACCCAGGCCAGCGTCGTCCATCCGGACCTAACTGGTCTCGCATCAACCAGTGGTTGCTTTGGATCGGGCTAGCTGCGGCTGTGGCCTGGATGTTTTTCCGTCACAACGCCCACCTCCTGCAATTGTTGCCCTTCCTGTTCATCCTGGCGTGTCCGCTGATGCACATCTTCGGACACGGAGGGCATGGTGGCCATGGGGACGCTTCACCGCGCAATACGGACAAGCCATCGGCGCAACGTCCCGAACAAGAGGCAAACCAACAACCACCGGCCGGCGGTCATGCCGGTCATCACCACTGAACTCCAGGAGAAGATCATGGAAACCGCCGAACTCAACGTTGCCGGCATGACTTGCGGGTCCTGTGTCGCATCGGTTACCAGGGCACTCAAACGAGTGCCCGGAGTGAAGGATGTACACGTCGATCTTTCGAGTGGCACTGCTCGAATCACGGGCGAACAAGCCGCGCAACAACTGCCGGCGTTGCTCGCGTCCCTGTCCGATGCAGGGTATGAGGCGTCCGCGAAGGGGGCAGCGGCATCGGAGGATCATGTCGCACCGGTATCTCACCATTCAGCCAAAGTCACAGGTGCTGGAAAGGGTAGCGGCGGCGGCTGCTGCCGCTGATGAGACCAACAGGAATATGACGACCCACGCGTGGCTCACCCGATGCGCACCAATCGAAAGCTGTGGTCCGAGCTTACTGCGGCGGAGTTGGCCTGGCTGCAGTGGCCGAGGCATGGACCTCCTGGCGAACGCTGCGCGATCTGTGGGCCAAGATGCTCTTCACGCAGACGTACGCGACGTGACCCACCCTGAACGTCAATCGAGACAAGGAGCGATCATGAACAAGCCTTACCGCATGCGCTGGGCGGCCTGGTTGTCGGTTGTGCTGCTGCCCCTGCTGCTGTGGTCCTCGCCATCGGCCGCGCAAGTGCGCATAGACAAGGGCGGCGTGACCCTGTACTGGGGCCTAGTGCCCGCGGCCGTCGTGGCCCAGAAGCACTCGGTCGAGGACCTGCACGGCGGACCACCGAAGACGGGTGGGCAGGTTCACCACCTCGTCATCGCCCTGTTCGACAGCGCGAGTGGCCGCCGAATCGACGACGCGGTGGTTCGCGCACAGCTGAGCGAGAGCGGCATTGTCGACGAAGCACCCAAGTACCTCACGCCAATGAAGGTCAACGAACAGGCGAGTTACGGGCAGATCTTCGGTGTGGCCAAGGACGGTCCGTACCGCTTCAAGGTCTGGGTGCGTCTGCAGCAACGGCAGGACGACATCGAGTTCGCCTTCTCGGCGTGGTCCCCCCACCGCACCGAGCGCTGAGGAGAAGTGCATGCAAGTCTACGATATGGACAGGTCGCAAGCCGGTCGGATGCTCCCGACGCTGGTGTTCTGGATTTTCGCTGCGATCGGGCTCGCATTGATGCTGTTCGAGCACCGGGCCCACGCATGGGGTTGGGGCTGGCACGCGCTGCTGCTCGGCGGATGTGTCGCGCTACTTTATCTGTTGATCCGCGTCGAGGGTGACCGGGGCTATGGGCGGGGACGTTGAGGGTTGTCCATGGAGATTATCGACTTGTCCGGTAAGAAGGAACTTGTGGTCGGCGTGGCAAACGCCGACAGCCCGGCGTGGTTCGCAGCGCCGCACTTTCGCGCAGCCGGCGCCGATCTGGCACACGCACAGCAGGCGTTCCGCAGCCATGCGGCTGTCCTCGGCGAACCGTTTCCGTAGGGGCTGCTGCTTGCACGTCGCACGTCGCCTCATGCTCATCAATAGATCGCTCCTGCTCAACCATGGACTCGAACTCGACCGTCTATGACTCGTTCGTCGGGGTGTCCCACGAGCCCGCCGTGCGCATCGTCCGCCGCCTCCTGGCCGGAATGAGTCGGCCACCCCGGTTGCGACTGTGGAGCGACGCCGTGCACGACCTGGGCCTTGAATCCGACATCACCTTGGTGATCCGCGACCCGGCGATACTCCGTGACCTAGTGCTGCGACCGGATCCGCTGGAGGGCGTCACGCTCGGCTGGCGCGACAAGCTTGCGCTGCTGCCCGATGCCCTCATGCTGCCCGATGCCCTCATGCTGCGCGTTCCGGAGCCGTCCGGCCTGAAGCCGAATCGTGGTTGGGCCTCGAGGATCGCAAGTCGCTTCTCGCATCGCCACTCACGCAGCAGCGACCGGGCGGCCATATCGTTCCACTACGACGTCTCCAACGATTTCTACGGACTCTGGCTGGATGCCGAGCGCGTCTACTCGTGCGCCTATTTCGAGTCGCCGGAGCAGTCGCTCGACGAGGCGCAGCGAGCCAAGCTCGATCACATCTGTCGCAAGTTGCGCCTACAACCGGGTGAGCAGTTGCTGGATATTGGCTGCGGCTGGGGAGCTCTTGTGTGCTGGGCGGCACGGGAGTATGGCGTACGAGCGCATGGCATCACGCTGAGCGAGCGACAGCTGGAGTTCGCCCGAGCGCGGGTGCGGTCCGAAGGACTCGAGGGCCTGGTAACTATCGAGCTTCTAGACTACCGTGACCTTGGCGGCGAAGCGGTGTACGACAAGGTGTCCAGCATCGGCATGTTCGAGCATGTCGGACTGGAAAATCTGGCCGGCTACTACTCCGTCGTCCGCCGGGTTCTGCGCCCGGGCGGGCTCTTCTTGAACCACGGCATCACGCACGACGAGGAAGGCTGGAGCCGCACTGTCGCCACCGAATTCATCAACCGCTACGTGTTTCCGGACGGCGAACTGGACTGCGTCAGCAACATCCAGTTGGGCATGGAGCGCGGCGGATTTGAGATCCTTGATGTGGAGGGATTACGACCCCACTATGCGATGACCCTGCGTCACTGGGGGAGTCGCCTCGAACTGAGACGCGAAGAAGCTCTGCAGCACGTCGATGAGGCGACGTACCGCGTCTGGCGCCTCTACATGGCGGCCTGTGCACTCGAGTTCGAAGCGGGTGGAACCGGCATCTACCAGATACTGGCGTCGAACCGGAGCGGCGGAGAGTGGCCCGTTCCGATGACACGGCGCGACCTCTATGGCGGCGAGTGGAGTCGGTAATCACGAATGGAACGGATTCCCTGGACCGAGTTCGTGAATCGATGGATGTGGCTGCGCCCGATCCTCGCGATCATGCTCGCTGCGGCGGCACTGTGGATCTTCGGCCTGTCGTGGTGGAGTGCTCTGCTGGCCGCGCCCCTTTTGGTTTGCCTAGCATTGATCGCTTGGTGCGCGATCCAAGACATACGCGACATACGCCGTGCGCGTCGAGATTATTCTCATTGAAGAGTGGAGAGAGGAATGGCAATGGACAAGAAGCAGACCTTTTCGCTTTGGTACGTGTTGGCCGCACTGATCGGACTGATGCTGGTGCAGGAGTTTGCGCAGACACGACACACGCAGACTTTGAGCTACAGCGAATTCAAACAGGCATTGCTAGCCGGCAAGCTCGAGGATGTGGTGATCGCAGAGGGCATGGCCACCGGCAAGCTGCGCGCAGATGGCCTGGATCAGATTCTTCCCAAGGAGAAAATTGAAGAGCTGAAGAAGGCCAGTGGCGAGCATGGGTTCACAACAGTGCTGGTCGATGACCCGAACCTTGTCGCACAGCTCGACGCAGCCAAGGTACGCTACGGATCGGTGCGCCAGAGCAAGTGGCTGGGCGCGCTGATTTCATGGATCGCACCGGCATTGATATTCTTCGGCATCTGGTGGTTGTTGATGAAGCGCATGGGTGGCGGCATGGGCCACGGCGGTATGCTGGAAATCGGCAAGAGCAAGGCCAAGGTTTACATGCAGACCGAAACCGGCGTGACCTTCAAGGACGTCGCCGGCATCGACGAAGCGCGCGAGGAACTGATGGAGGTGGTCGAGTTCCTGAAGAACCCCGATAGATACAAGCGGTTGGGCGGAAAGATTCCCAAAGGGGTGCTGATCGTCGGTGCACCCGGAACCGGCAAGACGCTGCTGGCCAAGGCCGTGGCGGGCGAGGCGGGCGTGCCGTTCCTGTCCCTCAGCGGATCCGAGTTCGTCGAAATGTTCGTGGGCGTCGGCGCCGCGCGCGTGCGTGACCTGTTCGAGCAGGCGGCCGCCAAGGCGCCCTGCATCGTCTTCATCGACGAACTCGACGCGCTGGGCAAGGCGCGCGGTGCCGGTCTGACCGGCGGGCATGAGGAACACGAGCAGACACTGAACCAGCTGCTTGTCGAGATGGATGGCTTCGACACCAACCGCGGCGTAATCATCATGGCGGCGACGAACCGGCCCGAGATCCTCGACCCGGCGTTGTTGCGTCCAGGACGTTTCGACCGCCATGTGGCGATCGACCGCCCTGACCTGAATGGGCGGCGGCAGATTCTCGAGGTGCACGTCAAGCACGTGACGCTAGGGCCGGACGTGGACCTTGCCGCGCTCGCCGCCCGCACGCCGGGCTTTGCCGGCGCCGACCTCGCCAACCTGGTCAATGAGGCGACGTTGCGCGCTGCCAAGCGCGACAAGCCGGCGGTCGAGATGAAGGACTTCGATGAGGCGCTCGACCGCATTGTCGCCGGGCTGGAGAAGAAGAACCGCGTGATGAACCCGATGGAGCGCAAGTTCGTCGCCTTCCACGAAGCAGGCCATGCGGTGGTTGCCGAGATGCGCCGAAATACCGACCGGGTGTCGAAGGTGTCCATCATCCCGCGCGGCATCGCCGCCCTCGGCTACACGCAGCAGTCGCCCACCGAGGACCGCTACCTGATGCGCAAAAGCGAACTGCTCGACCGCATCGACGTGCTGCTGGGCGGGCGCGTGGCCGAGAAGCTGGTCTTCGACGACGTGTCGACAGGTGCCGAGAACGATCTGCAGCGGGCCACCGACATGGCGCGCCACATGGTGACCCACTATGGCATGAGTGATACGCTGGGCCTGGCGACCTTCGACTCGCGCCCTACGCCGCTGTTTCTCAGTGGGCCGGTGCTGCCGGGGCCGCGCGAGTTCAGCGAGCGCACGGCCGAGGCGATCGACGTCGAGGTGCGGCGCATCCTCGATGAGTCGCGTGAGCGGGTCACGCAGACGCTCACGACGCACAGAGCGTCGCTTGATGCGTTGGCGCGGCTGTTGCTCGAGAAGGAGGTCGTCGATCGCGCGATGCTGGACGAGGTCATGGCAGGCGCCACCACGACGCCGGATCAGTTGCAGACTGCGGCCTTGCCGCTGCAGTCGTCGTGAACTTCGATCAGGTTCCTCATTGGATGTGCCTGCAGGCCGTTGCCACGACGGTCATGGCTTCGGCAACCGTGGATGGGTTCGGACTTCACCAACGACGATTTGGTCAAGCAAAGCAGCATCCTGGACGACTACACACACAAAATCCTGTGATCGGCTCAGCAGGACGGCGTCGAGTTGTGGCAGATCGAGGCGATGCCGCTGCCCGACACGGTCGTCATCTGGGGTCGCATCGTGTTTTGGGTGCGGCACGCCGACGGCATGCCGCTGCGGCAGGTGTTCTTCAGCGAGCGTGGCGAGGGGGCGCGTGCTGGTCTTCTCCGACATCCGCCGGGTCGGTGGCCGGAGGCTGCCCACCGGTAGGGAGATGCGACCGAACGCCAAGCCGGGCAATCCGACGACCGTGGTGTTGAAAGACGCCAAGTTCAACCAGCCGGTCGAAGACGAGGTCTTCAGCCGGCGCAACCTGCAAAAGAAATGAACCACCAATTGCCATGGATGGCCGAACGGGCCCGCCTGTTCCGTGAGTCCGACCCTGATTTTGCCCACTGGGCGCGGGGCTTCGGCCCGATCACTCACACCGACCAGACGCAGTTGCGGGTGCACGACCTGGCGCAAGCCCTGGTCGCCGGCGGCAAGGCCGCCGACTCGGCCTCGGTCTACCGCCTGCTGTGGGCGGCCGACCGGGTGGCCGCCGCCGGCATGTGGCTGACGGTGCATATGACGTACGCCCGCAACGTCCACCTCGATGGGCGCGAACTGGCGGTCGAGGACTTCAAGCCCGTACCCGAGGGGCACACTGGGGGCTCTCTGAACATCGTGCCGGCCTATGTCGGCTACTTGGCGGCCAATGCCCTGAGCGGCATCACGCGCAGCTGGCTCATGGGGCAAGGGCATTGCGTGGCCGGCATTGATGCTTGCAACCTGCTGGTGGACAACATGACCCCGCGTCATGCGCAGCGCTATGACCGCAGCACCGCCGGCCTGACGCGCTTCGTGCGCGACTTCTACAGCTACGAAATCGACGCCGAGGGGCGGCCCGCTTCGGGGTTGGGCAGCCATGTCGGTCCCCATACGGCCGGAGGGGTGTCCGAAGGCGGCTACCTGGGTTTCGCGGAACTGCAGTACGTGCACATGCCGTTGCCGGTTGAGCGACTGGTGGTGTTCCTCAGCGATGGGGCGTTCGAGGAGCAGCGCGGCAGCGACTGGGCACCGCGCTGGTGGCGTGCCGAGGACAGCGGCTTCGTTGCGCCGTTCATGATCCTCAATGGCCGGCGCATAGAGCAGCGCAGCACCATGCAGCAGCAAGGTGGCGGCCAGTGGTTCGAGGAGCACCTGCGCCTGAATGGCTTCGACCCAATGGAGATCGACGGCACCGATCCGGCGGCGTTCGCCTGGGCGGTGCATGCAATGGAGGAGCGACTGGCGGCCTGTGCGGCCGCGGTGGCCCAGGGCCGCACAGGCTATCCCGTGCCGCTGCACTACACGATCGCCGAGGCGCCCAAGGGCTTCGGTTTTCCGGGCGCGGGCACGAATGCGGCGCACAACCTGCCGCTCCCCGGCAATCCGAGCACCGATGCCACTTCGCGCGACCTGTTCAACCAGGGCGCAAAGGCCCTACGTGTGGAGCCCGCCGTGCTGGACGAGGCCTTGGCGCTGCTGTGCCGGCACGTCCAGCAGCAGCGCCCGCGCGAGCGTGACCACGCGCTTGCGAGGCGCGACGTGGCGTTCCCGTCGCTGCCGGCGGCGTCCTGGTCGAATGTAGGCGATGCCTGCTCGCCCATGGCGGCGCTGGACCAGACGTTCGCCGGTATCGTCGCGGGCAACCCGGGTCTGCGCCCGCGGGTGGGCAATCCGGACGAACTGCGCAGCAACCGTATGGACCACACCCTGGACCTGCTCAAGCACCGGGTGTTGCAGCCAGAGGCTGGCGTGGCCGAGTCCGTCAACGGAGCCGTGGTGACGGCTCTCAACGAGGAGGCCGTCGTGAGTGCGGCCCTGGGCAACAAGGGGGGCATCAATCTGGTGGTGTCCTACGAAGCCTTCGCGGTCAAGATGTTGGGTGCCCTGCGCCAGGAGATCCTGTTCGCTCGCCACCAGGCGCTGGCAGGACAGCCGCCGAAGTGGCTGTCGGTGGTGACGCTGGCCACCTCGCACACCTGGGAGAACGGCAAGAACGAGCAGTCGCACCAGGACCCAACGCTGGCCGAGGCCCTGCTGGGTGAGATGTCGGACGTGTCGCGCGTGCTGTTCCCGGTGGATGCCAATAGCGCGGTAGCGGCCATGCGTGCGGCCTACCGCACGCATGGCCAGTTCTGGACCATGGTGGTGCCCAAGCGGCCGTTGCCCGTACGGCTGGACGCTCAGCAGGCCGAACGCCTGGTGACCGAAGGCGCGCTGCTAGTCAAGTCCTGCGCGCAACCGCGCCTCCTGCTGGTCGCCGTCGGAGCCTACCAGCTGGCCGAGTCGCTGCGCGCGGCGCAGCGGCTGGACGACCGGGGCATTCCCACGGCCGTCAGCTGCCTGCTGGAGCCTGGTCGTCTGCGCGCGCCGCGCGACGCGCGCGAGGCGGATTTCGTGCTAACGGCGGACGATCTGCAGCGCCTGTTCCCGGCCGTCGCCGCGGCGCGGGTGATCGTGAGCCACACCCGCCCCGAGCCCATGCTGGGCCTGTTACGCCGCATCGACACCGGGCCGCGGCAGACGGTCGGCCTGGGTTACATCAGTCGTGGCGGCACGCTGGATGTCGCCGGCATGCTGTTCGCCAACCGTTGCACCTGGGCCCACATCGCCGCAACGGCGGCGCCGCTGGTGGGCATCGACCCCGAGGCCGTTCTGACGGTGCCGGAGCTGGCCGCGGTGCAGGGGCGCGGCGACCCCCAGGTGGTCATGCATGGCAGCTGAGCCCGTCGCGCCTGCCCCCGAGTTGTTGACGCCGGCCGAAAACTGACCTGGTAAATTTTGAAGCGGCACCAACAAGCAAGGCTCCCAGCGTCCGCACGATCGAGGTCGTGTTGCACGACACCACACGGGTCGAGTTGCGGCCGATGGCCGATGCATAGTTCGCTTGCGCCACGAACGACTGGCCCGTCAGAGCGTGCGATTCACCGCCGTGGAACACCGATTTGAGTCCAGCCGCGTCGTACAGCCCCTTGTTCACGGCGGCCACCTTCTTCGGCGTGCAGTCAACCACTACCTGCGCCTTGGTCAGCCCCCCGCCACTGCAATGCCGACCGCCCGCATCGCGGCGTGCGCCGCAGGCCTCGCCGCATGGATCGTCAGACCATGCCCAGAGGCGACTTGCAGGCGGTAGTCGCTGACCACGTCGGCGATGCCTACGAGCTCCATGTCGTCCTGCAGCCTGACGGCATCGGTGACCCGGTTGCCGATGACGCCGTAACCGTTGACGGCAACCTCATCCTGCTCATGTCTACTCCTAGTCGCGACGAACCCGCGTCAGTGCCGCCCTCGGGCGAGGGAAAACGTGTACCGGATCGCCAGCGCATAACCGGCGAGTGCGAGTACCGGCATGTCGCCCCAGCGAGGACCGACGCCATGCTGCATCAGCAGGCTGGATGCGATGTAGAGGCCCAGTGTCACGAGTGCCACGGCGACGCGTCGGCTCGCGCGTTCGATACCGGACTCCAGTCGCGCGTCCGGCACGATCCTCAGTTCGAACAAGCGACCGCTGCCGAGCGCGCCGTGCAGCCGGCGCGCGAGCAGCGCCGGCAGGTCGCTCGCGGCGTTGCCTAGTTCGTAGGTCAACCGCTTCGATGTCGGCGCGTCCGGCTTTTGGTCGAGCACACCGCTGGCAGCTTGCCGGGAGATCGAGTCGAAGATCGAAAACTGCGGCGACAGCCCGCGCACGGTGCCCTCGAGCAGCAGCATGGTGCGGGTTAGCACCAGCAGATCCCGCGGTAGCCGCACGTTGCTCGAGCGGCCCGCGGCGACCAACTGGCTCATGGCCTCAGACAAGGACCATTCACTCAGCGGCCGCTCGGCACAATCGGCCAGCAGTTGTTGCACGATGGGTAGGAAGAGCGCGCGGTCTGCGCGCTCCACGACCAGCCCCAGGTCGAGCCAGGCGTCCACCACCCAGTCCGTGTCCTGCTCGACGAAGGCGAGCGCGAAGGCAGCCAGTGCCCGCCGCATGCGGCGGTCCACCCGCCCAACGATGCCAAAGTCGTGCAGACACACACGGCCGTCCGACATCATGAAGATATTGCCGGGGTGTGGGTCACCGTGGAACAACCCATCGCGGAAGATCTGCGTTACGTAGCTGTCCACCAGCCGCCGGGCCGTGGATTCGCGTGCTTCGGTGGGAAGGTTCTCGGGGGGCGTTCCGGTGCTGAATACCTGGACCATGACGGTCGGCGCGCACAGCCCATCGATCACATCGGGGATCTCAATGTCGGCGGACCCGCGCCAGGCGTCGGAGAAACGGCGCACGGAACGCGCCTCGCGCTCGAGGTTCATCTCGAGACGGAAGTTGCCCGCGATCTCGTCGACCACCGCGACGAGGCTCCAGCGGCGCAGCGAGGGCACAAGGATCTCCAGCATTCGCGCAACGTTCCGCAGAATGCGCATGTCGGTTTCCGCTTGCTCGGCGGCGCCCGGCCTGCGCACCTTGACGACGACCTCACGACCATCCGACAACGCGGCGAGATGGATCTGCGCTACCGAGGCCGCCGCGAGCGGCGTCATGTCGAAGCGCGCGAAGTGGTCCGAGATCCGGCCCCCAAGCGCGGCCTCGATCTCGTGGACGGCCTGCTCGGCAGGAAAGGGCGCCACATGCG
>JAFEEP010000138.1 GCA_018241045.1 Pseudomonadota bacterium
CCGATAGGTTTTTATTTACGACTTATATCCAGCATCGCGCCCACGATTGCAAGGTTCCTTGGCGTGAACGATAGCGCACGACCTTCGCCCAGGATTGATCGAGATGCAAAGATAGCCCGCCCCCTCCCCACGCAAAATCAATTTCAAACGTTGTCATGCGACCATGATCCAATTGCCATTGCCGCAGTGCAGCATTAGATACGCACCGGAACCAAACCCATCTTGAGAGAGGCACCGCCATGGCCCAGCTTTCCGCGAACGATCCGATCGTCATCCTGTCCTATGCGCGTACGCCGATGGGCGCGATGCAGGGCGCCCTGTCCGATGTCGCCGCGACCGACCTTGGCGCCACCGCGATAAAGGCCGCGGTCGAGCGCGCCGGCGTGAACGGCGCGGATATCGAGCGGGTTTACATGGGCTGCGTCCTCCCGGCCGGGCTTGGCCAGGCTCCGGCTCGCCAGGCGACGATCAAGGCCGGGCTGCCCAAGTCGGTCCAGGCCACGACGGTCAACAAAGTCTGCGGATCGGGGATGCAGACCCTGATCATGGGCGCCGAAGCCCTTGCCGCCGGTTCGGTCGACCTTGTCGTCGCGGGCGGGATGGAGAGCATGACCAATGCCCCCTATATCCTCAAGAAGCACCGCTCGGGCGCGCGGATCGGCCATGATACTGCTTATGATCATATGTTCCTCGACGGGCTGGAAGACGCCTACGAGCCCGGCCGCGCCATGGGCACCTTCGCTCAAGACAGCGCCGACGCCTACCAGCTTACCCGCGCGGACCAGGACAGCTACGCGATCGAATCGCTGCGCCGCGCCAAGGCCGCGATCGCCGATGGCGCTTTCGCTGACGAGATCGCCCCGGTCACCGTGGTCAGCCGCGCCGGTGAAACCGTGGTCGATACTGACGAAGCCCCCGGCAAGGGCCGCCCCGACAAGATCCCGACGCTGAAGCCCGCCTTCGCCAAGGACGGCACGATCACCGCCGCCACATCCAGCTCGATCTCGGACGGTGCTGCCGCGCTCGTCCTGACCCGCGCCAGCGAGGCTGCGGCCAAGGGCCACAAGCCGGTCGCCACCGTGGTTGCCGTCGCGGCTCACGCGCAGGAGCCCAAGGACTTCACCACCGCACCGGTCGGCGCGATCCAGAAGGTACTCGACCGCGCCGGATGGTCACTGGCCGATGTCGACCTGTTCGAGGTCAACGAGGCCTTCGCCTGCGTCGCGATGTTCGCGATGCATGACCTGGGCATCCCGCACGACAAGATCAACGTCCACGGCGGCGCCACGGCGCTGGGCCATCCGATCGGCGCATCGGGCGCCCGAATCGTCACCACGCTGATCGCCGCGCTCAAGCGCCACGGCAAGACCAAGGGCGTCGCCAGCCTGTGCATCGGCGGCGGCGAGGCCACCGCCGTCGCGATCGAGCTTGCCTGACGCAGCGACAAAGCCGAGACAAATTGCGACACGAAAGGCCCGTAATGCGGGCCTTTCGCTTATCTGCAGTTCAGTTTCGCGGGCCTAGTTTCCTGATGTCGGCCGCACATCGGCCTTGTCAGAAACGGAGTACCCGCCATGAACCGCACCCTTCTCGCCGCACTTACCGTCGCTGCCCTCGCCCTTCCCGGCGTAGCCTCGGCCCACACCACCCGCGCCGAACTGCGCCACGATCACCAGGTCGTGCAACAGGAACGGCACGAACTGGCGCGCGCCAAGCATCACCACAACCACCAGCGCGCCAAGGCTGAACGCCGCGAACTCAAGTCCGCCAAGCGCGAACTGCGCGAGGACCGGCGCGACTATAATCGCACCCACTGGCATTGAGATTGGCGGACGGCGAACTGCGGGCGGCCTCAGGGCTCGCCCGCACCCCACAGGCGATCCTGCGCGATATAGCCCGCGCGATCACCCAGCCTGACTTCGCACCAGCCATTGACGCAATCGCCGATCAGGACGACGTTGCCCGGCTCGACCCGCCACAGCAGGCGGGCGTCCCCGCCGCCCTTCTCGCGCATATCGGCCAGCCCCTTGCCCTTGACGAAACCGCTGTGCTGACGGGTCAGGAAGCGCGCCAGCATCCAGCCCCGGGCCCCGTCGGGATCCTCGACCAGGCGCCAGCCTTCCATCATCCGCAGCACCTTCACGGGCAATTGTGGGCGGCGATAGACCCATTCGATCCGGTAGTCCTCGCCCGGACCGGCGCGCATATTGACCTCGCCCGCGCGGATCGATGCCCAATAGGGGGTCTTCCCGTCATCGGCAGCGGCGGCCGGGGTAGCGATCAGGCCCAGGGTCAGGGCGGCAAGGGCAAGTGAGAATGTCTTCATGGCAAGTGATTCTCCGATAGCCCTTGCCCGGCCCGCGCTTCAAGTCGCTTGACCACGCTACCACCCGCGGCCTAGCGACGGGGCATGACCGTCGTCACCGATACGCCTGCCGAGCGCCGCCTGCCCGACCGTCCGCGGGTCCATGTCACGCGGCGGTTGCTGCCTTCGGTCGAGGCGCGGATGAGCGAGTTGTTCGACGTGGTGCTCAACACCGCCGACCGCCCGTTGAACCGCGACGAACTAGTTGACGCGATGCGCGAAAGCGATGTGCTGGTTCCCACCGTAACCGACCGGATCGATGCCGAGATGTTCACCGAGGCGGGCAACCGGCTGGGCATGATCGCCAACTTCGGCGCGGGGATTGAGCATATCGACCTGCACGAGGCGCGGCGGCGCAAGATCATCGTCACCAACACGCCCGGCGTCTTTACCGACGATACCGCCGACCTGACGATGATGCTGATTCTCTCGGTGCCGCGCCGCGTTGGTGAAGGGAGTCGCCTGATCCGCGACGGCAAGTGGACCGGCTGGGAGCCATCAACCATGCTTGGCCATTGCATCGGCGGCAAACGGTTGGCGATCGTCGGCATGGGCCGGATCGGCCAGGCCGTGGCGCATCGCGCCCGCGCCTTCGGGCTCGAAGTGGTCTATCACAATCGCCAGCGCCTGCCCGCCAGCATCGAGAATATGTTCGGGGCCACTTACGAGCCCGATCTGGAAAAGCTGATTGCCGAGGCGGACATTCTCTCGCTTCACTGCCCTGCCGCAGCCTCGACGCACCACATTCTCAACGCCGCCCGCCTGTCCGAGATGAAGCCCAGCGCCTTCATCATCAACACAGCGCGGGGCGACCTGATCGACGAGGAGGCGTTGATCGCTGCCTTGCAGGAAGGCCGGATCGCGGGTGCGGGGCTCGATGTATTTGCTCACGAACCGCAGGTTGACCCGCGCTTGATCACCCTGCCCAACGTCATCACCCTGCCCCATCTCGGTTCCGCGACGATCGAGGGCCGCGAACACGCAGGGGAAAAGGTGATCGCCAACATCCGCTTCTGGGTCGATGGCCATCGCCCGCCCGATCAGGTGCTCGAAGGCTGGGCATAAGCCCGCGCAGACGCAAGATCGCGTCGCGTGGCGCCTTGCCGACACTGCAATCGTTGCTCTAAGCCCGCCCGCGAGGAATCGCGGCCGCCGCGCGGCTGTCGGGGGAGAATGAGTTCGATGCGCAGACTTGCCGCCCTGGCCGTGGCCGCCGTTGCCATGCTGACGCCCGTTGCCGCACTGGCCCAGGGCGTCGCCGACGATGTGGCCGATACCGGCGATACCGCCTGGATCCTGATCTCCTCCGCGCTGGTGCTGATGATGACCATGCCGGGCCTGACGCTGTTCTATGGGGGCCTGGTCCGCACCAAGAACTTCCTCTCGGTGCTGGTCCAGGTCGGAGCGATCGCCGCCGTGGCCTCGCTGCTGTGGATCGTGTGCGGCTATTCCCTCGCCTTCGGATCGGCCAGCAACGGCTGGATCGGCGGGCTGGGCAACGCGATGCTCAACAACCTGGGCAACGTCCGGGCAAATTATACCGTGCCTGAAAGCGCCTATGCGCTGTTCCAGATGACCTTTGCCGCGATCACTCCGGCGCTGATGGTCGGCGCCTGGGTCGATCGCGCGCGGTTCGGCTGGACCGTGGGCTTCTGCGCGCTGTGGAGTCTGCTGGTCTATGCTCCGGTGGCGCACTGGGTCTGGGGCGGCGGCTGGCTGGCCAGCGCGATGGGCACGCTCGATTTCGCCGGCGGGATCGTGGTCCACACCACGGCGGGCGTCTCGGCGCTGGTCGCGGCGCTGTTGCTGGGCAAGCGCCAGGGCTTTCCCAAGACGCTGATGCTGCCCCATGCGCCCGCGCTGACCATGGC
>JAFEEP010000139.1 GCA_018241045.1 Pseudomonadota bacterium
CAACGCCGCCGCCGTGGCCGAGATTGCCCGCGCCACCGAACTGTTCGGCCACGCCGCCGCGACCCCGCAGGACAAGCAGGCGGCGATCGCCGCGCTGCAGGCGCAGGGACACAAGGTGCTGATGGTCGGTGACGGGCTCAACGATGGTCCCGCGCTCGCCGCCGCCGATGCCTCGATCGCGCCGGGAACCGCCAGCGACGTCGGGCGGCAAGCGGCGGACATGGTGTTCCTGGGAGATGGGCTCGACGCGATCCCGCGCGCGGTCCGCGCCTCGCACCGAACGATGGCCGTGGTTCGGCAAAACTTTGTCCTCGCGATCGGTTACAATGCGCTGGCCGTGCCGCTGGCCATGGCCGGCATGGTCACGCCGCTGCTTGCCGCAGTGGCGATGTCGACCAGCTCGCTGATCGTGATCGGCAATTCGCTGCGGCTGGCAAGGGCGGCACGATGAACGGGGTGGCCCTGCTGATTCCGCTGGCGCTGTCGATGGGGCTTGTCGGGCTGGCGGCATTCTTCTGGGCGCTGAAGCGCGGCCAGTTCGAGGATCTGGACGGCGCCGCGGCGCGCATCCTGATCGACGATGAAGAGGATGATGCGGCATGATCCGCATCGAGCCACTGGCCCTGTTCGCGCTGATCCCGGCGGCGCTCAACGTCTCGGCCGCCGCAGCCACGACCACGATCCGGGTGCCGCTGTGTACCGGGGACGGATTGGTTCACATGGTCACGCTGCCCGCAGGCCAGCCGCGCCTGCCCGGCGACGAGCGAAGCGCCTGCTGCACCAAGGCCTGTCATTCGACCAATTGCCGGAAAAAGACCTTGCGGGAATTTGAGCCTTCGCAATGAATCGCCATGCCGCTGCGGGCATGGCGAGCGGTATGTGGCCCTATCATCCCGATCTGCTCGCAACGCCGGTCCCGCGCTATACCAGCTTTCCGACCGCCGCGGAGTTCGGCCCGGGGATCGGCGCCGAGGATGCCGATGCCGCGCTGCGCGGTGCGAGCGGTGACGTATCGCTCTACGTCCACATCCCGTTCTGCGAGAAGATCTGCTGGTATTGCGGCTGCAACACCGGCGCGGCCAACAAGGTTCAGCGGCTTCATTCCTACCTTGACGCGCTTCACCGCGACATCGGGCTGACCGGGGTGCGCTTGCCGCGCGACGCGGTGGTCCGCCGCGTCGCCTTTGGCGGGGGCAGTCCCAACGCGATCTCGCCCACCGATTTCGTCCGTCTGCTCGATGCGCTGACCCTGCATTTCCCGCTCGACCTGCCCGACTATTCGATCGAGCTCGATCCGCGCACGCTGACCGCCGAATGGGGCGATGTGCTCGGCTGGGTCGGGGTGCGCTATGCCTCGCTCGGGGTGCAGACCTTCGACCCCGCCCTGCAGGCGGCGATCGGACGGATCCAGCCCGATGCAGAGATCGCGGCGGCGACCGCACTGTTGCGCAAGGCGGGGGTGACCTCGCTCAACTTTGACCTGATGTATGGCCTGCCGGGCCAGACCCGCACCACGCTGGAGGCAACGCTGGCCCGCGCGGTCGAGCTGGGCGCGGATCGGATTGCGCTGTTCGGCTATGCTCACGTCCCACACATGATTCCGCGCCAGCGGCGCATTGACGCGACTGCCTTGCCCGATCAGGCGGAGCGCTTCGCCATGGCCGACATGGGCTATCGCCAGCTTGTTGCAGCCGGCTATGTTCCGATCGGATTTGATCATTTCGCGCTGCCCGGCGATCCGATGGCACAGGCTGCCGCGGAAGGTCGGCTGCGGCGCAATTTCCAGGGTTTTACCGACGATCCGGCGACCACCCTTGTCGGACTGGGCGCCTCGGCCATCAGTTGTTTCGACCAGGTGTTGATCCAGAACGAGAAGAACCCCGGACGCTACCGCATGATGATCTCGCAGGATCGCCTGCCGGCTGTCGGGGGCGTGCGGCGCAGCGCCGAGGATCTGGTGCGTGGCGAGGTGATCACCGCACTGCTGTGCCAGGGCCGCGCCACGCTGCGCGCCGACCTGATCGATGCCGCCAAGCCGCGACTCCAGCCGTTCGTGGCGAGGGGACTGGTGGCGCTCGACGACAACGTGCTGCGCCTTCTGCCCGGCGGCCTGCCCTATGCGCGCACTGTCGCCGCGCTGTTCGATCCCTATCGTCAGGATTCGGTGCGCCGGTTCAGCTCGGCGGTCTAGTCACCCGGCAATTCCCCAAAAAAGGAGAGCGGTCATCACAAGTTTGACCGCTCCAGGTGGGGAGAACTGGTTGAAAGGCGTTGGCTTCGGGCTCTTGTCCCCTGTTTGCCGGGCTGCGGCGGGATCACTGCGCCGTCGTTGACCGAAATCTGCGCCTGTCCTGCCGCGCGGGCCTTGACCGGGATCAAATTGGCGAATCTTTCTTGCAGCGTCGCGGCGCGCGGCTTGACCTGCCCTGCCTTGCCTGATTAACCGAGCGCTTAAATGAAGGAGAACGGCGATGGCGGGAAAGCTCGACGGGCGGATCGTTATGGTGACCGGCGCATCGTCGGGGTTCGGCGCGCATTTCGCGCGGCTGCTGGTGGGCGAGGGCGCCCGCGTCGTGCTGGGCGCGCGACGCATTGACCGGATCGCCGCGCTGGCGGGCGAACTGGGGCAGGCCGCGCTCGCCGTGGCGATGGACGTCACCGACGAAGCCTCGATCGTGGCCGCCTATGACGCGGCGGAGGCGGCCTTCGGCACGGTCGACACGGTGATCGCCAACGCCGGAATCGCAATCGAGGGACGATCGACCGAACTTGATGTCGCATCGGTCGAAAGCGTGGTGGCGACCAATTTCACCGGGCTCTACCTGACCGCGCGCGAAGGGGCGAAGCGGATGATCGCCGCGGGTTTCCGTGAGAGCGGGCGCGGACGGGTGGTGCTGCTCGGCTCGATCACCGCGATGCTGACCGGGCAGGGTGACGCCGCCTATGCCGCGACCAAGGCCGGGGTGGCCCACCTCGGCCGCCAGTTCGCGCGCGAATGGGTGCGCCAGGGGATCAACGTCAACACCATCCAGCCCGGCTATATCCAGACCGAAATCGCCGGGGACTGGTTCCAGAGCGAAGGCGGCAAGCGCCAGATCGCCGCGTTCCACCGCCGCCGCCTTTGCCCGATCGAGGCGCTTGATGGACCATTGGTGTTCCTTTGCTCCGACGCAGCGCAATATGTCACGGGGGCGACGATCACCATCGACGACGGGCAGGCGCTCTGATGGCACTGGCCGACTGCACCCCGGTCGTCATCGGGGTCGGCCAGGTCGCCGAACGGGTCGGCGAGCCGGGTTATGCCGAGCGTAGCCACATGGACCTGGCTGGAGCGGCGCTCAACGCAGCCTTCGCCGATGCCCGGGCCCGGCGCAAACTCGGCCCGGCGCTCGATACCCTTGCGGCGATCCGGCAGTTCGAGATTTCAGCGACCCGCTATTCCGCGCCGTTCGGCCATTCGAACAATGTCCCGCGCTCGATCGCGCGGCGCGCCGGGGCCAATCCGGCGCGGGCGATCCTCGATGTCGTGGGCGGCGATCGTCCGCAGCGGCTGGTCGGTGAACTGGCGGCCGAAATCGCGGCGGGGCGTTCCAACCTGGCGGCGATCGTCGGGGCCGAGGCGATCTCGACCCTGCGTGCGCTGATCGCGCGCGGCGAAAAGCGCGACTGGTCGGAGCGCCGCCGCGGCACTCTGGAGGATCGCGGAACCGGCTATGACGGTGTGCTGGACAAGACGGCGATCAGGCACGGCGTCGCCGCGCCGATCGGGGGCTATCCCCTGGCCGAGAACGTCCGGCGCGAGCGGCTCGGGCTGTCGCTGCAGGACTACCGGGTCGAAATCGGCAAGCTGTTCGCGCCGTTTACCGAGGTTGCCGCGCGCAACCCTTACAGCGCCGCGCCGACGGTACGCAGCGTTGAGGAATTGGCCACGCTGACCGAGCGCAACCGGCTGGTCGCGGAGCCCTATGGCCGACTGGTAGTGGCGCGCGATCAGGTCAACCAGGGCGCGGCAATCGTACTCGCGAGCATTGGTGAAGCGCGGCGGCTGGGCGTGCCCGAGGAACGGTGGGTCCATATTCACGGCGTTGCCGACTGCGCCGAACCGACGATGCTCTCTCGCGCTGATCTGGAGAAGAGCCCCGCAGCCGTTGCGGCAATCTCAAGTGTGCTTGAGGTTGCGGAATCCGGGTGGGAAAAGCTCGATCATGTCGACCTTTATTCGTGCTTTGCGATCCCCGTTTTCAACCTGCTCGATGCCTTCGGGCTCGACCGCGACGACCCGCGCGGATGGACCCTGACCGGTGGACTGCCGTTCTTCGGCGGTGCCGGGAACAACTATTCAAGCCATGCGATCGCCGAGGCGGCGGTCCGCTGCCGCGCCGCGCCGGGCAGTACCGCGCTGGTCGGCGCGAACGGCGGGATCATGAGCAAATATGCCGCCGGGATCTATTCGACGCGGCCCGCGGACTGGTCGCGCAGCCGCTGGCACAGCCTGGCCAAGATCAAACCCGCCTTCGCTGTGCTGGACAGCTACGATGGCGAGGCCGTGGCGGAGAGCTTCACGATCCAGCCCGGCAAGCAGGGCGAAGTGGCAACCCTGGTCGGGCGCGTTGGGAATGACAGCCGCGCGCTTGGCAACAGCACCGACCCCGGCGTGATCGCCGCGCTGCGCAATGGCAAGGTGGCGGGCCGCACGGTGCGGATCGAAAGCGATGAGGACGGCACCAACCGCGTCTGGTTTACCTGACCAGATCGCCCAGCGTTGCCGGGGTCAGAACCTGCGGCAATTGTTGCGGTGCGCCGCCGCCTGCGGGATACCACATATAGAGCGGCACCCCGGCCGAGCCTTGCGCGGTGAGGTAGCGGGTGATCGCTGGATCGCGCCGGGTCCAGTCGCCGCGCAGCACCACCACGCCCGCCTTGGCGAAGGCGGCGCGGGTGTCCTCGCGCTCGATCGCGGCGGCTTCGTTGACCTTGCAGGTCAGGCACCAGTCAGCGGTGAAATAGGCGAAGACCGGCTTGCCCGCAGCGCGCGCCCTGGCCAGCGCGGTCTCGCTGAACGGCTCGCTGGGCAGCACGCCTTGCGCCGCACTGGCTGGCGCGCGGACCATGCCGGGCAGACCGAATGCGGCGAAGGCCAGCACCGCGCCCAGCGCCAGCCACCAGCGCGCATCGGCGCCGCGGCCGTGACGCTGGCGTCGCCCGAGCAGGATCAGCGCGGCCAGCACGATCAATGCGACCAGCACCGCGGCAAAGGCAAAGGCGTTGCCCGCCACCCGGCTCGCCAACCAGACGAGAGCAAGCGCGGTCAGCCCCATCGGCAGGGCCATGAAGTGGCGGAAACGCTCCATCCACGCGCCCGGCCGGGGCAGCATCCGGCGCAGCGCCGGAACGAAGGCGAGAGCGAGGAACGGCAGGGCAAGACCCAGCCCGAGCGCGGTGAACAGCAGCAATGCCGAACCGACCGGCAGCAACAGCGCGGCACCCATCGCTGCCGCCATGAACGGCCCCGTGCAGGGCGTCGCGACGAAGGCCGCGAGCAGTCCCGTGGCGAAGGCACCCTGCGGTGAACCATCGCGGGCAAAGCCGGGCACGGCGAACTCGAACACCCCGGCAAGATTGGCGGTGATCGCAACGGCGGTCAGCAACAGCCCGGCGACGACCAGCGGCTCCTGCAACTGGAACGCCCAGCCGACCTGCTCACCCCCGGCGCGCAGCAGCAGCAGCAGTACCCCCAGCGCGAGGCAGGCGAACACTACCCCGGCGGCATAGGCCAGCCCCTCGGCGCGGGCTTGGGCCTCGCTCTCACCCGCGCGGGCAAGGCTCAGCGCCTTGAGGCTGAGAATTGGGAAAACGCAGGGCATGACATTGAGCAGCAACCCGCCAAGCAGCGCCGAGAACAGCAGCCAGGCCAACGGCGGTGTCGCCGGGGCGTGGGCGAGGGGCGCTCCAGCGGGTGGGACCAGACCCGGCGCGGCGCTGATTGCCACCCCGTCGCCATGCGGGTTCATCCGCAGCACCGCCTCGATCCCGGTGGGGTCAACCGGGGCAAACCTGGCGCGCGGCAGTTCGACGATCAGTATGTCGCCGCTGCGCGAAAACGCCTGCGGCGCGGCATAGTCGACCGTGCGATCGGTCGCGACGAACAGGTGCGGTTCGTCCAGCGTGGCGCTGCGTGGCAGCGGCACGGCGAGCCGCAGGGTGTTTCCGGCCAAAGCAAAGCGCGCCGGGCTCCCCAGCGGGGCAGGGAGGGCGCTGCGCCACGCATCGAAGCGCGGATCGCGTGTGCCGGGTGGACCGACCGCAACCGTCGCGGCAAGCTCGCCCGCCTCGGGCACGCAAATCTTGTCGGTGCAGGCCAGCCACTGCGCCTTGCCGCGCACCGAGATGGTCGAGCCGGGGCGGGCATTGGCCGGTACGGTCAGCCGGGCGAGCACGGCATAGTCATGCTCGTACACGTGGTTCATCAGTCCGGAGATCAGCAAGGTATCGGGCACCGGATACTGCAACGCGCCCACGGTGGCGCCGGGCGGCAGGGTCCAGTCGACCGTCATGCCCAGCCCGGCATCACCGGGATTGAGCCAATAGCCGTGCCAGCCCGGCTCGGGCCGCATCAGCGCCGCCAGGGTCACGCTGTCGCCTGGTTCGGCCGCGGATTCGGCGACCAGCTCGGCAGCGATATGGGTGGTTTGCGCGCTGGCCGCGCTGCTGATCCAGATCAGCGCCAGCATCTGCAACACGGCTGTCACGAAATGCCGCGACAGAGTTGCGATCAACCCGCGCGCGCGCTTGCGGCAAGGGTCCTGGCTGGGCATAAGGAAACGGGCAACGGTCACTGTCGCTCTTTGCCTGCCCCCGGTTCCGCCCGCAAGCCGCAACCGGGTGCGATCACATTTCTTGCTGGCCTGTTTTGCTGGAGTACCGATGCGCCGTCTTGCCGCCCCCGTCGCCCTTGCCCTGTCGCTTGGCCTGGCCGCCTGTGCCAGCAGCGGAGAGCCACCGCGCAGCGTCAGCGCGGCGGCCGCGCCAAAGGGGCCGCCCCGACTGATCGTGGCGATCGCGGTCGATCAGTTCTCGGCCGATCTCTTCGCGCAGTATCGCCCGCACTACACCGCCGGCCTTGCGCGGTTGCAGCAGGGTGCGGTGTTCCCCTCGGGCTTCCAGTCGCACGCCGCGACCGAGACGTGCCCGGGCCATTCGACCCTGCTGACCGGGACTCATCCCAGCCGAACCGGGATCGTGGCCAACAACTGGTTCGATCTGTCGACCTCGCGGGCGGAAAAGAAGATCTACTGCGCCGAGGATGAGCGCGATCCGGCAAGCAGCAGCCGCGAACCGGTGGTCTCTGCGGTCCACCTGAAGGTGCCGACGCTGGGGGATCTGATGAAGGCCGCCAACCCCGCCACCCGCAATGTCGCTGTCTCCGCCAAGGACCGCGCAGTGATGATGATGGGCGGGCACAAGATCGACGCCGCCTATTGGTATCTCAAAGGCCAGTTCGTCACGCTCAAGGGGCGCGAGCTTGCCCCCGCCGCCGTGACCGAGAATGTCGCGCTTTCCGCGCTTCTCGCCAAGGGCGCCCCGGCGATGGCTGCGCCAACCTGGTGCGGGCCGACTGACCATGCGATCGATGTCGGCAAGGGCCAGCTTGGCGAGGGACGCTTCGCGATGGAACCGAACAAGCCCGACGCTCTGCGCATCTCGCCGCGGATGGACGCCGCAACGGTCGATCTTGCCAACCGGCTGGTTGACGAGATGGACCTGGGTCAGGGTCCGGCGCCCGACATCCTTTCGGGCAGCCGCTCGGCCACCGACTATGTCGGCCATGCCACCGGGACCGAGGGCATGGAAATGTGCATCCAGATGGCCGAACTCGACAAGGCGATCGGTCGCCTGCTTGACCACCTCGACGCGCGCGGGATCGACTATGCCGTGGTGCTTTCGGCCGATCACGGCGGACTTGATATGCCCGAACGCCAGCGCGAACAGGCATTGCCGCGCGCGGTCCGCGCCGACCTCAACCTTTCTCCGCAAGCATTGGGCAAGGCGATCACCGCGAAGACCGGAGTGTCGGCGAGTGACGCGCCTTTGCTCTATGCCGATGGACCGTTCGGCGACTTCTACGTCAACCGCAGCCTGTCGCCCGCGCAGAAGGGGCAGGTGATCCAGGCGCTGGTGGCGATCGCCCGCGCTCACCCGCAGGTCG
>JAFEEP010000013.1 GCA_018241045.1 Pseudomonadota bacterium
CATCGCCGGATTGATCGGGCTGGGCGCACTGGTCTGGACGCTGGGCCGCCAGCGCAGCGAACCGGCTGCGACGGAGACTGCCTTGCCCGACTGGTCGGTGACCGTCGCAGCGATCGACCGCGCCGATGCCGCCGTGGCGATCACCGATCGCGCCGGGCGGCTGGTCTGCGCCAACCCCCTTTACGAACGCTGGTTCGGCGTCAGCCAGGCCCCGCCGCGCCTGGCGGTCGACAATGCCTCGCTCGAACGGCTGGCGAAGGCCGGCCGTTCGGGCTGGCGTGACGGCAAGGGTCAGGCCGACCTTGTCGAAAGTGCCGAGGGGCGCTGGACCGCCAGCGTCACGCGCGCCGGGCGGGGCGATGACTATCTGGTCTGGACCCTGGCCGCGCTGGCCGGAACCGATCTGGTCGCCGACCTTGTCCCTCATCTCGACGGCAAGTTCGGTCGCGCGCTGTCGCAGGCGGGGATCGCGGCGGCGATCGTCGATCCCGATGGCAAGATCCGCGCGACCAGCGCCGGGTTCGCCCAGCGCGCTACCGGAGAAAGCGCCGCGCTGCTCACCGGGCAGGATTTCACGCCGCTGCTGCGGCAGGATGAGCATGACCGCATCACCTGGGCGCGCGATGGCCAGCGCGGCGGCCCGATCACCATGTATTACCTGCCGATCGCCGACCCCGACGCGGCGGTGGAACCGGACTTCAACGTCACCCCTTCGCTGATGCTGCTGGCCGACAACGGCACCGGTATGGGCGGGGGTGGAGGCGATGCGACCGCGGCGGTTCCCCACCTTGAGGCATTGATCGGCCCGCTGCCGCTGGGCCTCGCGATGGTCGATCGCGATGGGCGGATGCTGTTCGCCAATGCCGCCTTCATGCGCGCCGCCGGGCGTGAGCACGATCTGGCCCCGACCTATCCCACCGACCTTGTCGTGCAGGAGGACAAGGGCCCGCTCTCCGACGCGATCCGCCGCTTCGCACAAGGTCCGGCGAGCAGCGGCGACATCGCTGTGCGGTTGAAAGGCATGGCCGAGGAGCCCGTCTCGCTTTCGGTCGCCGGCGTGCGCGGGCTGGGCGAGGCGGCGGTGCTGCTCGGCCTGACCGACAACACCGAGGAAACCCGGCTCAAGCGCCAGGTCGCCCAGGCAACCAAGATGCAGGCGGTCGGCCAGCTTGCCGGCGGGGTGGCGCACGATTTCAACAACGTGCTGACCGCGATCCTTGGCACCTGTGATCTGATGTTGCTGCGCCATACGCCGGGCGACAGCGACTATGACGATATCCAGCAGATCCGCGCCAATTCCAACCGCGCCGCCAGCCTGACCCGCCAACTGCTCGCCTTCAGCCGCCAGCAAACCCTGCGCCCCGAAGTGCTGCAGTTGCCCGATGTCGTGTCCGATGTCTCGCACCTGCTCAAGCGCCTGATCGGTGAAAAGATCAAACTGGTGGTCACTCACGACCGCGATCTTGGCCCGGTGCGCGCCGATCCGACGCAGCTTGAACAGGTGATCGTCAACCTGGCGGTCAACGCCCGCGATGCAATTCAGGCGCGGGGCGAGGCTGGGGGCAAACTGACCATCGCCACCCGCCGCTTCACCGCTGCCGACGTGCGCGCGATGCGCGGCGGGATCATGCCTCAGGTCGATTATACCGCGCTGGTGGTCGAGGACACGGGAACCGGCATCCCCGCCGATCACCTCGGCAAGATCTTCGAACCGTTCTTTACCACCAAGGAACAGGGCAAGGGCACCGGGCTGGGCCTGTCGACCGTCTACGGCATCGTCAAGCAATCGGGCGGGTTCATCTTTGCCGACAGCGAACACGGCAAGGGCACGCGATTCACCGTCTATCTGCCGGTCCATCACGTCAGCCCGTCCGATAAGCCCGCCCTGGCGGCCAAGGCCGAGGTCGAACCCTCGACCTGGTCGGGCGGTGGCCGCGTGCTGCTGGTCGAGGACGAGGACATGGTCCGTGCCGTCGCCGAACGCGCGCTGACCCGCGCGGGCTACACTGTCACGACAGCCAGCGATGGCGACGAAGGGCTGGAGATCGTCGAGAGCGGCGCCGAGTTCGACCTGATCGTCTCCGACGTGGTCATGCCCGCGATGGACGGCCCGACCATGGTCCGCGAAGTGCGCAAGCTGCGCCCCGATCTGCCGGTGCTGTTCATGTCGGGCTATGCCGAGGAGCAGCTTCGCAACCAGATCGACATTTCCGGCGGCGTCCACTTCCTGCCCAAGCCGTTCTCGGTCCAGCAGATCGGCGACAAGGTGGGCGCGGTACTGGCGGCGACGCGGGGCTGAAGCGGGGATAGCTGCCAGCCGATCCTTGCGCATCGGCGGCAAACCTGCTTGTCGAAGCACTGATGCAACCCGCCAAGCTCGCCTTCATTGATCGTCTGCGCGGCATCGCGATCCTGGCGGTTATCGCGATCCACTACCTGCAGGTTTTCGCCTCGCCCGTGCTGCGCAATTGGGGGGAGGTCGGCCAGCTTGGCGTGCAGGCGTTCTTCCTCGCCTCGGCTTTCACCCTGTGCTTGTCCGCGGACAACCGCCGCGATGAACCGCACCGCCTGCGCGCCTATGCCATCCGCCGCTATTTCCGCATCGCCCCGGTCTATTACCTGGGGATCGTGTTCTACGCCTGGATGTTCACCCAGAGCGGCGAGGGCGCGCCCTACACGGCGGGCAACATTCTCGCCAACGTGCTGCTGGTCAACGGACTGACGCCGTGGGCCAACAACAACGTGGTTCCCGGCGGCTGGACCATCGGCACCGAGATGCTGTTCTACGTCGCCTTTCCGCTGATGTATCCCGCGCTTGAGGCGGGGTGGAAGCGCTGGGGCAACCGCGCGCTGGTCGCGGCCTTCGCCGGATCGGTGCTGATCGCGCTGTGCTGGCAATTGGGTTACCGCGAAATCTACGGCAAATGGTTGCCCAACAACAGCTTCGCCTATGGCAACTTCGTCAACCAGTTGCCGGTCTTTATTGTCGGGATGTGCTGGTATCTCGGCGCCTGGCGCGGGGGCGGAATGGTGGCCAGTCCGCTGCGCGACCTTGTGTTGGCGGCCTTGGCGTTCGGCGGCTGCGCGTTGGTGCTCGGCCTTGATCTCGCGCCGCTCTTCGGGCTGATGCCGACCCTTGCTGCACTGGGCTGGATGCTGCTTGGCAATGTCATGCGCGCAACGGTGATGCATAGCGGCTGGCTCGGCGCGGTGGGCAAGGTCAGCTATAGCCTCTACATCGTTCACTTCGCGCTGGTCTGGCGGCCCTCGGCGTGGTTCGTGCATTCGGTGGCGGACATACCATAC
>JAFEEP010000140.1 GCA_018241045.1 Pseudomonadota bacterium
AGTCGCTCGTTTCTATATAGCGCGTGCTTCCCGATCCTAGCCCAAAGCGGCCCGGCATCCGAGAAAATCCCGGACGCCGCGCAAGTGGCCAACACGAACAGGCAAGACGCTCATGCCCGCAGTCATTTTCCCCGGTCCCGAAGGTCGCCTCGAAGGCCGCTTCCAGCCCGCGACGCGCCCCCGCGCGCCGGTCGCCATGATCCTTCACCCCCACCCCCAGGCGGGCGGAACGATGAACGATCGCATCACCCAGGCGATGTACAAGACATTCCAGGCGCGCGGCTTTGCTACGCTGCGCTTCAATTTCCGCGGCGTCGGGCGCAGCCAGGGCAGCTTCGACAATGGCATCGGCGAACTGAGCGATGCAGCCGCCGCGCTCGACTGGGTCCAGTCGATCCACCCCGAAGCCAGCACGACCTGGATCGCGGGCTATTCGTTCGGCGCCCTGATCGGGATGCAGCTGTTGATGCGCCGCCCGGAAATCCGCGGTTTCATCTCGGTCGCCCCACCGGCCAATATGTACGATTTCAGCTTCCTTGCTCCCTGCCCCGCCTCGGGGATCATCATCCAGGGCGCTTCGGATACCGTGGTGACGCCCAACGCGGTGCAGAAGCTGGTCGACAAGCTGCGCACGCAAAAGCACATCACCATCCACCACGAGGAAATCCCCCGGGCGAACCATTTCTTCGAAACCGAGATGGATGACTTGATGCGCTCGGTCGACAACTACCTCGACTTCCGCCTGGCGCCGGACTGCCCGATCCGCTGAACGCTATTTGAGCGCGCCGTCAGCGGGCGCGGCACCGTTGCGGTCGGGCACGATCCAGATCGCTACGTTCCCGGCGATGATCAGCGCCAGCGCCAGCATCAGCGCGGCCTGCTTGCGCATACCCCTGCGCCACCAGGCTGCCGCGCCAATCAGCAGCGCAATCGCGGCGAGGACCAGGATCGAGAGGATCGTATCGCTCATCCTGCGGCTATTGGCGCAATTTGCCCGCCAGGCCAATGATATCGTCGAGCGGATTGCCGTTGCCGTTCATGTCGAGGATCGAGCCTAGCCCAGCCAGTACGTCACCCGGCTGGGCCTGGGGCGCGCTGCCGCCCTTGTCGGCGAGAAACTCGCCCAGGATCGCGCCAAGGCCGCCAAGCCCGCCACTGCCTTCCGATCCGCTGCCCCCGGCGCGCGCCGATAGATAGCCACCGACCAGCATCGCCAGCAGCGGCAGCATCCGCTTGAGCGTGTCGACATCGACACCGCTGCGCGCCGCCGCATCGGCCGCGACCGAGCGACTGACATCCTTGGTTCCGAAGATCTGGCCAAGCACGCCGTTGCCCATGCCCACATCGCTGGCGTCCGGGCCGAGCACGTTGGCCGCCAACGCGCCGCCGCCCATGTTTCCCAGCATCCCGATCAGGCTGCCCAGCCCGCCCTCGCCGCCGCCGGCGGAATCGGCGTGTTTGCGAAATCCGCCAAGAATCGCCGGCAACAGCGCCTCTGCGCCCGTTGCCGCGACTGCGGGAGGAACGCCAAGCTGTCTGGATACAGCCTCCAGCCCGCCGCTTCTCCGCAGCATTTCCATCAATTCACCACCGGCCATTCCGGGCTCTCCACGACGCGACCCGTCCGTCCCATTAAGTGCCAGATTAAGACGGAATGCGTCGTTCATGCCAGTGCCAAAATGCGTTGGTCGAACAAGTTTGCGGAAAAATTGACACCCCGACGGGCGCCGCGCAGGAAGCGGTGATGAACACAATCGATTTCTCCCAACTCGCCATGAGCCGCCGCAACGCATTGAGTCTGCTTGGCGGCGGCACGGCGCTGATGGCGCTACCATCCTGCACGCATCAACCCGCGCGGCTCGCCGGGAACTGGCCTGATGCCGATGCCTTCCTCGAAGCCGTGGCGTGGCAACTGCTCGATCTCGGACCCGAAGGCGCAACCTCGCTGAGCATCGACACCGGCGCCCATGCCGGACTGCGCCGCCGCCTCTCCGACCGCTCGCCGCGCGGCCAGCAGCAGATCGCGGCGCTGCTGCGCGACAGCCTGAAGATCGCCCGCCGCTTTGATGGCAATGCCCTGTCACCGCAGACGCGGACCAGCCTTGCCGTGGTCGAGAGCGCCTTTTCGACCGCGCTCGATGGTTTCGCCCTGCCCTATGGCGATGTCGCGGTCGGTGGCTGGCGCAATACGCCCTATGTCGTGATCCAGAACGTCGGCGCCTATCTCGATACGCCGCGCTTCCTCGATGGCGACCATCCGGTCCACACTGCCGAGGACGCCGAGGCCTATCTCGCCCGGTTGGAGGCATTTCCGGCCCAGCTCGATGGCGAACTGGTGCGGCTCAAATCCGCCGGACGCATGGGGGTGATCGCGCCATCGTTCCTGCTCGACAAGGCGATCCGGCAGATGAGCCTGGCGCGCGACGATGCCGCACAAGGCGGCGATCTGGTGCGCTCGCTGGTCCGGCGTACCGCGGCCATCCCCGGTGAATGGGAACGACGCGCCCGCCTGATCGCCACCGGCCCGGTGGCGGCTGCGTTGTCGCGCCAGCTTAATGAACTGAAGGCCCAGCGCGTCCGGGCCAGCGACAGCGCCGGAATCTGGGCGCGCCCGCATGGCGAGGCGTGGTATGCTTGGGGCCTGCGGGCGAGTACTACCACCACCCGCACCCCCGACGATCTTCACCGCATGGGGCTTGATCAACTGGCGCAGATCCACGCACGGATGGACCCGATCCTGCGCAAGCTTGGCTATACCAGCGGATCGGTGGGCGAACGGATGACCGCGCTGGGCAAGGACAAGCGCTTCCAGTTCAGCAACGACGACAAGGGTCGGGCCGAGATCATCGCGCTGATGCAGTCGAAGATCGACTTCATGCGCACCAAGCTGCCCCAGGCGTTCCGCACGCTGGTAAAAGGCAACCTCGAGATCCGGCGCCTGCCCCCGGCGGAGGAACCGGGCGCACCGGGCGCCTATGGCGGGGCCGGTTCGATCGACGGCACGGTCCCGGGCAAGATCTGGATCAACCTTGGCTCGACCGACCTGCACAGCCGCTACAGCCTGCCCACGCTGGCTTTTCACGAGGGTATCCCCGGGCACGTCTGGCAAGGCGAATATGCCAACCGCCTGCCATTGATCCGCACCCTGCTGGCCTTCAACGCCTATTCCGAGGGCTGGGCGCTCTATGCCGAAACGCTCGGCGACGAACTGGGCGCCTATGAAGGCGATCCGGTCGGCCAGCTGGGCTACCTGCAATCGATCGGGTTCCGCGCCTGCCGTTTGGTGGTCGATACCGGACTTCACGCCAAGCAATGGACCCGCCAACAAGCGGTCGACTGGTTCTCCTCGACCAACGGTTCAAGCGTCAGCGAGGTCGCGCCAGAGGTCGATCGCTATTGCTCGTGGCCGGGTCAGGCCTGCGGCTACAAGGTCGGGCACAGCGAGATCCTCGCCCAGCGCGATCGCGCGCGGGCGGCGCTGGGAGCACGGTTCGACCTGCGCGATTTCGACGATGCGGTGGTGGGCGGCGGCAATGTTCCGCTCGACGTACTGGCGCAGAACGTGTCGCGCTATATCGCTGAAAACAAGGCGTCCTAGAATCCGCTTCCCCCTGCGGAACGTCATGCTAGGCCTGTCGCAACGGGGGTGAGGGCTCGTTCCGAGTCGTCTCAACAGGAGTCGCGTATCATGTCGATTTTCAGTGCGATCAAGGATGCAATCTTCGGTCACAAGGCCGAAGCCACAGCTCCGGCTGCCGACGCCACCCCCACCGATACCCCCACCGATGCTCCTGCCGCCGCAGCGGTAGCCGCTCCGGTCGATGTCGTCGCCGTTCTCTCGGCGATGCCGGGTGCCGACAACCTCAACTGGCAGACCTCGGTGGTCGACCTGATGAAGCTGGTCGGGATCGACGCCAGCTATGACAACCGCAAGTCGCTGGCCCAGGAACTGGGCAATGCCGACTACGCCGGTTCTGCCGAGGACAACATCACCCTGCAGAAGCAGGTGATGAAGGCGCTGGCCGATAACGGCGGGCAGGTTCCGGCCGAACTGCTCGACTGAGCAGCGCGTCAGCCACGAAAAAGGGCAGCGTGGCCAGTGCCGCGCTGCCCTTTTCGTTGTGGCCGTTGCCGTCCGGCGAGAACTCAGCTCTTGCCGAACAGACCCTTGGCCATGCCGAGCACGTCATTGAGCGGATTACCGTCACCGTCGCGGTCAAGCATATTGAGGATCCCCGCAGCCTGCGGGTTATTCAGGGCCTGAGCATATTGGCCGAGTGAACCTTCGCCGCCGATCTGCTCGACGATCTGGGTCAGGGTGCCCGTGTCGAGCCCGGTCTTGGCGGCAGCGCCTTCAACCGTGTCGCCCTGCTCGGTATGGGCCTGGCCCAGCGCCGCGATCGCCTTTTCCGCGACATCGGCAGGAATGCCCAGTTTGGCCGCCATGTTGCCGACATCGGCGTGCTGGCTCACCTGACCGAGAATGCTGTCGAAAATACCCATGAACGCGACTCCTTCAAATGGAGCGATGACTATGCCCCCGTTCGCGTCTGCCTGTCACGCTAAACCGTAGCCAGATCGGGTTCGACCCAACCGCGTCGCGCAGCGACGGAAAACAGTCGTTCGCGGCTGTAGAACCGCAGCGGCCAATCGCGCGGGGCAATCGGGCTGGCAAGCAGGGCGTTGACCGTCTCGATCAGCCCCTCCCCCTCGTACCCGGCAAGAAACCCGCGTACCCCGCGCAGGTAAAGCTGGGTCAGCGTTTCGTGATAGCCCTGCGTATCATCGTTCACCCCGCCGACCGCAACGTTGTAGCCGCGGATGATCCCCGGCAGGTCACGTTCGGCGACAATGTCGGGCCGCTCGATCAGTAGCCAGGCGCAGGCGGCAAGATGCGCCTCGTGCGTCCATTCTACCTTGGGCAGACTGCGGTCGAGCAACCCCGCGCCGGCGCGGCGGACGGCGTCGGCAGAGGCGAAAAAACGGATGGAATGGTCGGTCACTCGGGAAACT